>PWHA01000125.1 GCA_003554685.1 Halanaerobiaceae bacterium | reverse complement strand
TTAAGCTACGGTTTGAGTATTTCTCTGGCTCTGGGATTGCCGGGAGTTTTTATTGGTCTGGTGACGGATTATCTGGTGCGGATGGCCTGGGTAGCACGCAGATTTATCAGCGGAAGATGGATAGAGGATGCCAGCAGGCTGATTGCTGAAAGGCATGAAGAGATTAATAGAAAATAATAATTTTTATTAATTAAATACAGCAGGATTTTTTTAGTTTTTATTGAATATATTCAGTAATTTACTTTTATCGGGTTACTAACATAATCTGCTGATGTGATTAATAGATGTGATTAATAATTGTATTTTTCTTAAATTACCAGGTTTTATCCACTAAATTGCAGGTTTTATTCACTAAATTATCTGATTTAGATCACTCTTGAAGGAGATGAGAAAATGGCAGAAGAAAAAACTGCTGTGATTAAAGAGGCAAAGCCCTATTATGCCCTGGAAGACCGTTTTCCCCTGGTGGAAACATCGCTGCTGGCTTGCAGCACATGCTGGCCCAGCAGTGGACTTTTTATGAACTGACTTTGGTTCTTGCTGTTTATATTTGCTATAGAAGGGCAGTCCTTCTCTTTAAAAATTTAATACCCCGTGACAGCCTATTACTTGAAAGATATTGAGCCGGGTTTTGCAGGACATTACACGAATATAAATAATTATATATAAAACAGGTGCCGGAAAATTTTGCAGGTAAAACCGGATTGTCACAGGATAATATTGGAAAGAATTCTAGCATAATTTCCCGAAGACTGGAGGTATTTTTATGGTGGGAGAAAATCATGCGGTGGAAAGTTTTATTAATGAAATTTATTTTTGGCTGCGGGATGAAATATTTGTAATCACAAATCTGATTTCTCTGATTGCCCTGATAATCCTGGGTTTGCTGATCTATGCTCTCAGAAAGCGAATTTACAGCAGAGGAGAAGCTCTGTTGACTTCCCTACCGGCAGAACTCCCGGTAGGCTGGCTCAGGTTCTGGGAGAAAATTCATTTTCAGCTGGCTCTGGCCCTGCTGGTCTGGCTTTATAATGCTGGGGCTACCCTGGCAGGGGTGCAGGCGACTGTTCTGACACTGATCGCCGGTTATCTGCTGGTTGCCTGGCTGATCATTCAGTTTATTACCTGGTTTCTGCCTGAAAATATCTGGGTTAAATTTATTACCCTGGTAATCTGGGTGGTGGCAGTATTAAATATTCTGGGCATTTATCAAACTGTTATAGATTTTCTTGAAGAGATCGAGCTTAATCTGGGAGAATTTCAGTTTTCTCTGATGCTGATGGTCCGGGGACTGATATTTTTCGTAATTCTTTTCTGGGTTGCCGGCTGGCTGGAAACCTTTTACCGCAGACGTCTGCAGAGCAGCAAAAACCTGACACCTTCATTCCGCATCCTTCTCCGGAAGGTAGGACGGATAACTCTCTTTACCATTGCCTTTTTTATAGGCTTAAGCAGTTTAGGAATTGACCTGACAGCCTTTGCATTCATCGGTGGTGCTGTTGGTATTGGTCTTGGTTTTGGTCTGCAGAAGATAGTTTCCAATTTTATCAGCGGGATAATAATAATTCTGGATAAATCTATCAAGCCTGGTGATATTGTGGAGACAGATGAGGTTTTTGGCAGGGTAAGCTCGCTCAAAACCCGTTTTGTCTCGGTGGTTACCCTTAGCGGAAAGGAATATCTGATTCCCAATGAAGATTTCATCACCAGTCAGGTTATTAATTGGTCCTACAGTGATGACCTGGTCAGGCTTGCTTCAGTCATTGGTGTTGGTTATGATAGCGATCTCAAGTTTGTCAGGAAATTGATTATTAAAGCAATGGAAAATAAGGAAAGAATCCTGCAAAATCCCGAACCGGTATGTCTGCTGAAAAACTTTGGTGATAATACCGTAGATTTTGAGTTCCGTTTCTGGATCCAGGATCCTGAGGTAGGGGTTGATAATATCAGGAGCGAGGTTTTACTTGATATCTGGGATCTACTGCATGAAAATAATGTCAATATTGCCTTTCCCCAGCGGGATCTCCATCTTAAAAGCATTACTCCTGAAACAGTTGAAAATCTTCAGCAGATTTTTGCCAGTTACCAGCAAGACAATAACCGGGAGTAACCGGCAGCAATTTCTGCTGCATCCCGGGTGTAATACTGTTAGGCTGATGGACTCCTGTTATTGGCAGGTTATGATGGTTGACTGCAGATTATTATTAAAGATTTTCTGATATCCAGATTTTTTTACAATAAAAAAGTCTAACCGGGGTGGAAAAACAAATTATGAAAATGATGCTAACTCAGGACTGGAAGGAAAAATACTCCCGGGAACTGGAGAATCAGAATCCGGAGCTCAAGGTAATCAAAGCCCTTACCCGGGAAAAACAGCAGACGGTTCTTCAGGAGGCTGAAGCGGTGCTGGGTTTTACCGGCAGCATGGAGATGGATCTGCTGGCCGGGGCACCGCAGTTGATATGGATCCAGGTTCTCAGTGCAGGAGTGGACAGAATTATGACCTCGGAGTATGCTGATATACTCAGGCAGAAGGAAGTTGCCATCACCAATGTCCGGGGCCTGCACCGGGATATTATAGCTGAACATACCCTGGCATTGATGCTCTCCTTTACCAGGCGCCTACCGGAATTTTACCGTCAGCAGCAGCGCCGCATCTGGAAAAGGTTGCCAGTTGATTATCTGGGAGATAAAAAGATTGTTATCCTGGGGCTGGGAGCAATCGGGAAAGAAATAGCCAGGCGGGCCGGGGCCTTTAACATGACGGTGGTCGGGGTCAAGCGCAGTCCGGAGGAGGTTCCCGGAGTTGTTGAAATATATTTTCCCAATCAGCTGAAAGAGGCTTTTCAGGATGCCGACTTTATTACTGCTGTCCTGCCTCTGACACCCGAGACCCGGCAGATGCTGGGCGAGGATGAATTTGCCGCCATGCCGGATAAAGCCGTTTTTATCAATGTTGGCCGGGGAAGGGTGGTAAAGGAAAAGGCTCTAATATCTGCCCTGCAGCAGGGAAAACTGGCTGGAGCTGCCCTGGACGTATTTCAGGATGAACCTCTGGAGGCAACCTCACCGTTCTATGAAATGAATAATGTTATTATCACTCCCCATATTGCCGGCAGTTTTCCTGATTATTATAACCGGGCCCTTAATATTGTTTGTGAGAATTTAAAACGCTATCTCAATGATCGGGAACTTATAAACCAGGTGGATTACAGCAGGGGATATTAAAGTATATTTAGCTCCCGCCGGACTGGAATCTGCTTCCCGGACTATTTGCTGGAAAACTGAAAGATTGCCTGCCATTCTTCTCCGGGAAAGGAGGGCCCCAGGATTTTCAGGAGTTCGCTGTAATTAACGGGCCTCTCCAGGATGATTTTCCGGGCTCTGTTTTCTCCTATTCCTGGAATATGGGTCAGTTCCTTGAGGCCGGCTCTATCAATATAAAAGGGGTAGGGCAGGGCTGTGATGGAACGATAGCCGTGGTCGATAACCTGAACCGCCATTTCCTGCTGTTCCAGATAATTTCCTGGAATTCCAATCAGAATGGGATAGCTTCCCGATGGCCGCCCGAAGGTCAGGCTGCCCTTTGCCTGAACCGGCCAGACATTTTTAATCACTGTCCCCCGGGGGAAAACCTTTCTCAGCATGGGCTGATTTATTTTCTGGTTGACCTTCTCTTTAAACTTCAGAAGTTTTGAACGCTGAACTTTCCGGGATTGATAGCTTCCCAGGGGATTAACCTGCCTGATATTGATTCTTCTCAGCAGTAAACCCTCTTCTTTTATGCTCTCCAAAAACTTGAGATTAAGTTCATAGCTTCGGTCCGTTTCTCCCCGGAGTCCCAGGAGAAAATTAAGTCCCGGCAGTAGTTTGGGAATTCCATCTTTTCGCCGTCCTCCGATTTCGTTGACAAGCCGGATTGCCTCTCTGGTTTCCCCTGGACTGGCATCAATGTTGTTGGCCCGGATTACCTCGGGATCAGCAGACTCCAGACCGAAGGCGGCCACATCACCGGGGGTGTTATAACGACAGATAATCTCCAGGGATCTGCGGGCGCGGGAGCTCTGCCTACCCAGCGGACCGGGATTGATGTTATCAAGGTGCAGCACCCTGAGATAAGGATCTGCTTTCCGAATACCGCTGTACAGTTTTTTCAGGGCCCTGTTATTCCAGGCGAGAATGGCATCTAGATCAGCTGTCTTTGTTCCACTGACAGCTGATTTGCCGGTTTTTCTGTAATCAGACCTTCCGGTATATCCCAGGAGATCGGTCTGGCAGCCCAGGCGGTAATTATGAATACCTTTTTCAGCAATTTCCCTGACCTCGGCAGTAATATTTTCAGGCCTTCGCTGATAGTGAACCTGTTTCAGCTGTTCACTGCAGAAGCTGCAGCCCCGGGGCCGAGGACAGCCTCGAAAGGTTTCAATTTCCGCCAGCAATCTGGGGTATCCGGGATGCCGCTCGAATATTTCAGCCCCTTTTATAGCCCAGCGGCTCAGGGCTTCAGCAGTAAAACCTCCGCCTCCCTTTTTCAAAGAATCCGATAAATGAGAGGGGGCTACGTTACCCGGACTGCCAGACTGTTCACAGAGCCGGAGGTAGAGGCGGGCTGCCCCTATTTCTCCGGTGATAATATCAAAGTTTTCTGCCAGGCCGGCAGCACCCGGCAGATTTTCCCAGACCAGGGTAATCGGCCCTGTGAGCACCAGAGTGGGATAAAAAAGCCTTTCTCCCAGCTCCCTGATCTCGGCCAGGCTCAGGGGCTGGCCTTCAAGATAGTTGCCGGGAACGGTGGTTCCTGCCAGGATTATTACCAGATCCTTTTCTTCCAGATTTGCCAGCCTATCCTCTTTCTGATTGCGGTAGTGATCGGCGGTCAAAAAATCAACATTCTCAGGAAGAATCCCCCCCGCAATTAATGCCCCATAGATGTATCTGATATGAGGCGAAACATAGGGTGGCACCCCCAGACAGGAGGGTTCATCAAGATATCCATCTATTAGCGCAGCTTTAATTCTTTCTGTTTCCATTTTAAAAACTCCTTGAATGATTTTAAAAACTCCTTGAATAAATGCATGATTATTAAATGTATGACTATAGTTCTTATAGCTTAACCCTTTTTTATTCGTCCATCCTGGTGACTGTGTAATTATTATATATTAAACTGAGATTTTATGTCCAGCCGAACTGAATCTGTACCACCAGGCTCATACTGATGATGAAATTTTGACTGCTGAAAAGTCTGATTTGAAGTAAAATGACTACTGGACAAAAAGCGGGATTAATGATATTGTTTAATTAAATAATGGATTAGATTGTCAGATTAAATGCAGTCAGTTTCTGGACAAAGTTTTTAAGATTTTTTAGCTCATTGAATTCGGCAATTTTTTAAAGGAGGAATATTTCATGATTAAAAAGGGATTAATCATTTCGCTTGTTCTCGTTTTAGCTTTTTTTCTGACTGGTTTTCAGGCCCAGGCCCAAGCACAGCCGGGCAGTATCGGGATTGGCCTGCAGTCCTCCTATGCCTTCTGGGGTTCAGGAGGTTTAAGTGTAATATATGATATGAGTCCCGACGCCTCTATTCAGGGCATATTCGGTATAGGAGCCCGGAGACAATCCTTTGAAGGCAGGTATCTTCACAGGTTTCGTCAGGAAGCATTTTGGGATGGTTATGCCTTTGGTTCTGCCGGAATATACAGCGGCCCCAGCACCGGATTTCTTCTGGGTGGTGGCATTGGAGTAGAGTACGATATAAGAGGAATGGATGGCACCTTGCCCCCGATATCTTTAAATGCTGACATAGGCGTTATAGCCCGGGATGGACTGGCTGATTTTAATGTTCAGCTGAGAACCGGATTCCATTATCGATTTTAACTGATTTTATTGTCTGGATAAGTTCGGGTTTTTTATAAACTTTTATGAGTTTTTATCCCATCAGGCTGAAAGATTTTGTTGAGAATAAGCTTTCTGTAAATTGAATCAGGTTGTTTTTAAAAGGCTGTTCCTGAAGTCCGGCTGAATTAATTTTTGCCTGACCGGAACAGCTTTTTTATATCTGTTTTTATTTTAATGCCAGTTTTATGCCAGTTTTTCTCTTTATTGCAGGAATTTTATTAATTATCTTGAAATTAATAGATAGAGTTTCGGATTGCAGGTCATCTTTTTTTGGGACTTATTTAGTTCTGCTCTGCCAGATTTATCTGTTTTTTATCTGCCCTGTTACATACATGCTCAGGTGTCGGGGGGTTTATAAGATGGACGATAATTCAGGTTGTCTTTTTAACCTGTTAATTGCAGCTCTGCTTTTTTCGCTGGCCTACAGCATAACAGGATACGGTATGCTGTTAAATTTGGTTTATCTCTTTGGGGCAGTTTTTATTCTAACAGCTGTAATCAGTTTTTTTACCAGAGATTAGCCCGAATAGCAGAACTGATTTGACGTTCATGGTTTTAACCTGATCGGAGCTGCGGAAATTTTCTAGCTTTCTGACTCAAAGTTATTATTAAAATAACCCGAAACCAGTTTAAAATCTTCCTGATGGTCATATGGGTTTAAATCTGAAAAAATAAATTTAAAAAAACCTGAAAAAGGTAAGTATATCCTAGCAGAATCTGCTAGAAATATCAATTCTAATAAAGGAATAATTAAAAAAATATAGAAGTATATTATGTGATGTGATGAGGTTGATTTGGGAAAGAAGATCAAGGCAAACCAATCTTAAAGGAGGTAAATTGATGAAAAAATCAGTATTAGCTGGCATTATTGTTTTGGCTTTAATTCTGTCTTTGCCGGTAGGTCTAAATGCTCAGGAATTTGAGGATTTTGATGTGGAGGATCTTGTTGCTGTTGCCGGACTTACTTACAACACCTTTGATGGAGCCTCTGACGGGCCTGGCATCTATCTGGGAGCGGGCATGAAGGCCACCCCGGAAATTCTGATTGCCGGTCAATATGAAAGATTTTTTACTGCAGATTTAGCACTTAATGGAATTGTAGGAACCTTTGCCTATGATTTTTCTCCGCTGTTAGCCCTGGATCAGGATCTGCCTGAACTTTTTGTCCTCGGCGGCCTGGGTTATTATTTTGGCAATCTGGATAATGTAAGCTTGAGTGGTATGGGAGTAAAAGTAGGCGCCGGAGCAGCTCAGGAAGTGGCTGATGATATTGACATCAGAGCCAGTCTGGCTTACAGAGTTCTTGATGCTGATGTCAGCCTTTCCGGTTTTGAGGTAAGCGCCGGTATTTCCTATGATTTTTAATATAACTTTTAATTGATTAATCCTGAGGCAGTTAATAATAAACTACAGCAACCAACCCCCGTGCAAACGGGGGTTTTTGCAGCTTATTGGTCGTTTTTTGCTTTTTCTCTTTTGAAGAAATTGAGGGCAAAAGGCAGGACAATATATCTTTTTGTAGAAATTGATAACTGCGGGGTTCCGGGCAGATTAACAGGTAAAATATTTTAAGGAGGGATTCCCTATGGACAGACAGATCAGGATCAGAGCAGGAGATGTTGAACTTCTGGGAGAACTTTATCAAAATGAAATGGCTGATAACATATGGTCCAGTCTGCCCCTTGAGGGCAAAGTGAGAACCTGGGGTGATGAAATTTATTTTCCAGCAGGTGTTGAAGAGGGAGCAGGAGAGAAGAGAGCAGAAGTAAAGGTTGGAGAACTGGGATACTGGGATCAGGGGGAAGCTTTTTGTCTCTTTTTCGGCCCAACTCCTTCCAGCAGGGGCAGTGAACCGAGGGCGGCCAGCCCGATTGTGGTATTTGGTGAAGTAAAAGAGGGTCTTGAAGATTTAAAGAGCCTTTCCGGCGGGGAAGAGATCAGAGTTGAGAGGGCAAATTAGTTGAGGAAATCAAAGCAGAGGAAGTGATGGCATGGATATATATGTAAATGATGAAAAACAGCCCTCAGCTGAATTTTCCGGATTAACCGGCAGTGAAATTGCAGCTAAAATCCGGGAGGAATGGCCTGAAGAGATTATTGAGGAGATCAGGCTGGATGGAGAGGAGGTTTCCCTGGTTTTATTTCAGGATAAACTGGACAGCGGGGAAAAAGCTGAGAAAGCAGAATTTATGCTCAAAGATACCTCTGAACTGGTATCAGAAACCCTGACAGCTGCTTCTGACTACCTGCCCCGCCTGATGTCCGGGATTGAAGAGATGGCTTTTATGTTTCGCAATCAGGAGATTGAACCAGCCCGGGAGCTTTACCTTGAGGTACTGGAGGGGATTGAGTGGACTCTGGAGACATTAACCAGAATAGTAAGCCTTCAGGATGATAAAAGCTTAAAGCAGGAGTTTCATGTGGAGTTAAAGGAACAGCAAAAGGCTCTCAACAGGGCACTGGAAGCTTTTCAGAATGAAGATTATCAATATCTGGCCGATGTTTTTGAACTTGAAGTCCTGGATTATCTGGAAAGATTTAGCCGGATAGTGGAAGAAATGCAGCAATAGCCTGAGGATAAAAAGCAGGGAGATGACGCTTATATCTCTTTTTTCTATTTCAATTTTCTATTATTGACAGCGGGCTTAAATCTTTTTTCCCATTTATTTCTTTCCAGTATTTTCGCAATTTGTAAGCAGCCAGCAGCCAGAGCAGCACAATAATTATAAAGGTGGCCAGCGAGCCTCTGGTGATAGGATTGACGATAGCATCTCCTATCATGGTAAAGAGAACAATTTTGGGCAGAGCTCCCATCAAAGAGCCTAAAATAAAATGCCAGTAAAAATTGCCGCTGGCTCCCAGAATCAGGCTGACCGGTTCGATTGCCACCGGAGTTATTCTCAGGAGAAAAGGAATATAAAGGTCATTATCCATATTATAATTCAGGAGCTGGCGAAATCTGGCATGCCGGGAGATGATATTTTCTACAAAATCATTGCCGAGAAAATATCCGTAGAAGTAGGTTAAGGATATTTCCAGCAAGAAGCCCAGCGAGCTCAGCGGTATGGCCAGGTAGAGGGGAAACATCATTCCTGAGGCAATATGCAGGCCCAGCAGGGGTATGATAAAAAAAATGGATTTGGCAGTATAAAAACCCAGCAGGATAAAGACAGCATAAAAGAGATTGTCTAGACCTGCTATAAATTCCTGCACATCAAGGGCCTGAATATTTTCCCAGTAACTATAGATGAGGAAGAAGAGAATCAGGGTTAAAAATATCTTTAGAACAGTTTTTTTATACATTTAAAGCCCACCCGGATGTTTTTTCTAAGACTCACTGATAATATTATATAATATTATTGTCAAAATACAAACTTTAACCGGGAATTTAGGAAAAAAATTAGAGTGAAGGGGTGCTGGTAATGCCATATGCCATTCAGCTTTACCTGGATGAAAAAACTAACAATCGAATTGAGGCTATCAAGGATACTCTTCGTTCTGAAGAAATACCCGTGGATGAAGAAACCTGTCCGCACATTTCCTTTGCCATTTATGACACCCTTTCACTGGAGGAATTTTCCCGTGATCTCTGGAGTTACAGCACCAGCATCCCGCCAATTCAAATTAAATTTGTCAGCCTGGGTATTTTCCTCAATCAGAAACCGGTGTTTTTCCTGGGACCCAAGGTTAACCACATGCTGCTTGACCGGCATCAGCAGTTTCATGAGCACTTTAGTGATTACGATGGTGAACTCTGGGAATACTATCATCCCGAGGAATGGGTTCCCCACTGTACCCTGGCCCTGGGACTGGAATATGATGAACTGAATGAAGCCTGCCGCCTGCTTTCCGGGGTAGATTTCCCTTTTTCTGGTCGGCTGGAGAGTATAGGAGTGCTTGAGTTCAGTCCCAACCGCCAGCTGGTGGAGTATGACTTTGAGCTGAAAAACGGGTAAACTCTGCAGGCAAATTAGCCAGCAAATTGACTGCAAATTATTTAACCTTGAAACTAGAAATAATTTATGAATAATTCCTCTAAATAATTAATAAATAGTTCCACCGCATAAAATCAAATTTGACAAAATATCTAACTTATAATCACAGGCATAACAACGATCTTGCTAATAAATTTTATTGAAATATTACTTTTGGTAGTATAAACATGAATTGATTTAAGGCAGGGAGTGGATGTTTATTGAACTGCAGGCTATGCGGCTCTGAGAAATTGAAGCAACTGAAAATAGAAAATTATTATTACTGCCGGAATTGTGAGTATATCATGCTGGATGAAGGCTGTCTGCCCGGGTTTTCCGAGGAGGCCGCCAGGTACCGGGAGCATGATAATACCAGAGAAAATGAAGGTTATGTTAAAATGTTTGAGGATTTTATCAGCTGGGGTCTTGAGGAACTTTTTCCGGAAGTGGAGACCGTACTGGATTTTGGCTGCGGACCCGGTCCGGTGCTGGCTGAACTGATGGAAGAAAGAGGGCTAAAGGTGGACCTTTATGACCCTATTTTTTATCCTGGAGAAAGTTATCAGCAGAAAAAATATGATTTAATTACTTCCACCGAGGTTTTTGAGCATCTCCATCGACCTCGGCAGGAAATTGACGGGCTGCTGGAATCTTTGAAACCGGGTGGTTATCTGGCGGTAATGACTCATTTTCATCCCGGGCCTACCAGTTTCCACGGCTGGTGGTATCATCAGGACCCCACTCATGTTGGTTTTTTTAACAAAAAATCTCTGGCCTGGATAACTGAAAAATTTTCTTTAAAGCTGCTAAAAACTGGAGAGGAAAAATATGTTCTCTGGCAAAAATAGTTTTTTTGTTAATTTTTTTGTTAATTAAAACATAAAATCAGTATATTTATCAGAATAGAGCTGGAAATAGGTATAGAGCTGGAAATTTACTTTCAAAGTTTTCCAGACCAGAAATGTAAAATTTCTGAGGGGGATAAGAAATTTATGCAATTTAAATCTGTTAAAACCAATTTTTCGCAACACTTTTCTACCGGACTGTTAACACTTATTGTTATTGCTGTGCTGGCTGCTTTTATCTCTCTTCTGCCACAGACCGCTGCGGCCATCTATGAACCGGAACCGGGTCTGGTGGAGGTGGAATTCAGCTTTGAGCCGGCTGCCGAGCTTGGGCCTGAGGTGGAATATGAGGAGGTTTATCTGGCTGCCCAGTTCAATGACTGGAACCCCACCGGTACCCTGATGGAAGACGAGGAGGACGATGGGGTCTACCGGGTGACAGTCTACCTGGAACCCGGGGAATATGAATATAAGTTTGTCCTGGATGGCCAGGACTGGATTACACCGGAAGAAGCCGATGACTATGCCCCTGATGGTTTTGGAGGTCAGAATGCAGTTATCCGGGTAGGTGAGGATGCCCATCTGCCTGATGATCCCGGCGAGCGTGGTGATGGTGAGATAACGGTCGATATGCTGAATCACAATTATCAGGATCACCGCTATTTTAATCCCTTGTCAGAGGAAGAGGTTTCCTTCCGCTTTCAGACCCGGGGTCAGGAGGTAGAAGAGGTTCTGGTTAAGATTGTTACGGCAGAGGACGAAGAGTTAAGCAGATCTCTTAACAGCTTTCTCTTCCAGGGTCCCTATGAATATTACCGCCGGATCGTGGAAGTTCCCGATTCTGAATTCAGCTATTATTTTGAGATCAGAGACGGCGGAGAAAGACACTTTTATGGAGCAGAGGGAGAAACTGCCCGGTATCAGGACCTGGATTATTTTCAGATTGATCTGGGTGCATGGGATGTCTTCACCACTCCGGACTGGGTTCAGGATGCCGTTTTTTATCAAATCTTCCCCGACCGTTTTGCTAAGGGAACTTCGGATAATGATCCCCAAGTTATTGAAATTTACCGGGATCGGGAGAACCGGGAGGAAGCTCTGATTCCGGAATGGCATCAGGGTATCAGGCCTTCGGACGACCCGGTGCTTCAGGAGGAGCATCTCAGCGATGATGATCCCTCCATTCATCCTCAGGCAGGTTATTATGCCTTCTACGGTGGCGATCTCTTCGGCGTTGAGGAAAAAATTCCCTATCTAAAAGAACTAGGCATTAACACCATTTACTTTAATCCGATCTTTAAAGCCAGCGCCTATCACCGCTATAATACCGCAGGTTTTGAGCTGATCGATGATGCCCTGGCCTACCGGGGTGAGCAGGAAAAATCCCGGGAGTATTTTGCTGAACTGGTGGAGAAACTCGATGATCATGGAATCCGGGTAATCCTGGATGGGGTCTTCAACCATGTGGGCTTTGAACACTGGGCCTTTCAGGATGTGGTGGAAAAGGGAGAGGAATCCGAGTACCTGGACTGGTTTAATATTCATGACTTCCCGGTGCTGCATCTCTATGACCAGCAGCAGGAAGAACTCCCGCCTAACTACGATGGCTGGTGGGATTTCGGTCATATGCCGGAGCTCAATCTCGATAACCCCGAGGTCCGGGATTATATCTGGGAAATTACAGAACAGTGGACGGATAAGGGAATTGCCGGCTGGCGGCTCGATGTTCCCACCGATGTCAGGGCCAGTGATCCTGAGTTCTGGCGGGACTGGCGGAAACATGTTAAATCACTGGATTCTGAGGCCTATCTTTCCGGTGAAATCTGGGGTGATGCCCGGGACTTTCTTGAGGGCGATGAGTTTGATGCAGTCATGAACTATCGTTTTCGCGATGCCGTCAACAGTTTTATCGGTCAGGGACGCTCCACTGCCGATGAATTTCACCATGAAATGATGCGGCTGCTTTTTGATTATCCCGAGCAGGCTGTCTATACCCTGCAGAATCTGCTGGGGAGCCATGATACCATGCGCTACATGACGATGGTCGATGGCGATTGGGATCGCTTTAAACTCAGCAAGCTTCTGAAGTTCACCTACTTTGGCGCCCCCATGATCTACTATGGCGATGAAATTGGACTGGAGGGTGGCGACGATCCCGATAATCGCCGCACCATGGTCTGGGAGGAGCGGGACTATATCTCCCCCGATGAGGAGCTGCGCTCCTATGTTCAGGAGCTTATTACTCTGCGCAATGAAGAGGCAGCTCTGCGCCGCGGTGAGCTCACCAGGGTTGCTACCGGCGATCAGCTGGTCTATGGTTTTCTCCGGGAGCATGAGGAGGAAAGACTGCTGGTGGTGATCAATGCCGGTGATGAAGCTACTATTACCCTGGACCGGGCTGAGCTGGCAGCAGCTGATTATGAGATAATATTCAATGAGATTGAGGTCGAGCTGGATGACACCACCGGAGAAATGCAGCTGGAGCTGCCCGTTCTGGAGGGCACTGTGCTCCGCCTGGAGTAGGATGCCAGGGTAATAGCCAACGATCTGGTCAGCAGTCTCATGAAACAGGCCCGGAGCTGGGCTGCAAAACAATTGAGCCGGACAGAATATATGAAGTGGACTGTGATATATTTTCTCCCAATGCCTTGGGTGGAATTGTAAATGATCAAACTCTGCCAGAATTTAACTGTGATATAATAGCTGGAGCTGCAAACAATATTTTGGAAGATCCGGAAGTTCACGGCAGAGGACTGCTGGAAAGAGGTATTATTTATGCTCCTGACTATGTTATTAATGCCGGGGGAGTTATCCATGCCGCCAGCGGGATAGACTATGAGCACAGCATCAAGTCTGCGATCAATAAAAAGTGTGAGGATATTTATGATACTCTGCTGGAGATTTTTGCAGTTGCTGAGGCTGAGGGAATCCTGCCGCTTGAAGCAGTCGATCACATTGCGGAACAGCGTCTGGCAATGGTAGAGAAGATTATCTCCTTGAGATGATTTTTTTGAGAGGATAGCCAGCAAATAAAGATAAATCCGGGCAAAAATAATTTTGAAGAAGGGGGAATTCAGCATGAGAGGCAACCTGAAAATTGACAGCAAGGTTCTGAAAGAGGTTAATGATCTGCTGGTTGATCTGGATAATGACCTGGTTTATGATCTGAAAAGAGTGGTTGGGAAATATGGAACCCCTGAGCAGATCAATGCTAAAGCCCGGCAGGCCAGAAAACTTGATAATTTGCTGGATAGATTGAAGAACCTGGGGACAACCTATTATGAAGATCTGCAGTGGTTGAAGGCCGAGAGGGACAAAGGTTCTTTCGTTTCAATTTCCGATTACCGCCGTCAGATTATGGGAGAAGAAGCCGACCGGACCTATTTTAATGAGGATAAAGCCGTTACCCTGGAAATCAGTGCCCTGCAGTATTTTCCCTGGTTAATCAAAGAAGCAGAACAGGCCATTGCCAATCAGCAGATTATGCCCGGCCGCTATATCCGGGTTAGGAAAATGAAAGAGCAGGAAGAAGATAATGGTGATATACTGGCAGTGGCCGCCGCCATGCAGATTATCGGGGCCAGTTATGTGGAAACCCTGGATACCCGGGGAACCGATGGCTCCAATGTTCATCTCGGTGGTCCGGAGACCATTACCGGTTATTTCGGCGGAGTCGGCATGCCCAATGACCATGCTCTGAAATGGGTGGACGAGCTGCTCTACTATTATACCAATTACGGCATTGATCAGGTCCTCAATGTCAATCCGGGAACCGTGCTGCTGGGATATCTGCTTTATAAAATGGGCATTGATATCCCGTTTAAAATCTCAGTTTTTATGGGGAATGACAATCCCTATGCAGTTTACTGGACACTGCTGATGGCCAAACTGCTCTCCCGGGATGACGGCTCCACCCCGCTGGTGGGCTTTAATCTCAGCAATTCAGTGGACGCCAAAACCCTGCGGAAGACTTCCAAAATCCGCAAGCAGCTGGGTCTGGAAAATAATGTCCGGATTGAGCACCACATCACCGAAACCCGCAAGAGCATTGTCCGCCAGCCCTATAACCGCCGCGATGATCTGCTGGAGGTAGCTCCTGAAGTGCCCAACATTGCCGCCAAGCATGAGGGGGGAGAAATTGAAGTTGAGGATCAACGCGAGCACCCTTCGGATATCCTGGACTATTTCCGGGATAAGGAAGAAATTCTGGCAGAGGGCGAGATGGGGCACCTGGAACAGAACTATTTGGATAAGCATCTGTCGGCTAATAAGACGGCG
>PWHA01000124.1 GCA_003554685.1 Halanaerobiaceae bacterium | reverse complement strand
TGCGGTACCGGCAGTATAATTTATGCTCTGGATGACAGGGGTTCTTTTCAGAAAAATGGAGGCTATGGTCCTCTGCTGGGCGATGAAGGAGGAGCCTGCCGACTGGTTCTGACTGCTCTCCGTCAGGGTTTGAAGAACTGGGATATCAGGAGAAAGCGGGAAATGCTGGATAAACTTTTACAGGAGCTGGAGCTTACAAGTATTGATGAGCTGATTAAATTTGTTTACCGTAAACCGCTGCCCCGCCGGGAACTAGCCGCGGCGGCACCGATGCTGCTGAGGGAAGCAGCCCGGGGTAATGAAACCTGTCGAAATCTGGTTCAGCAGGAGGTTGAAGAGCTGGCAGAAAAAATTTCTGCTCTGGCCTTTCGTATTTCTTTGACCCATAACAGGATTGCCCTGGCGGGAGGTCTTACCGACAGCCATTTTTATCTGGAAATGCTGGTGAAGGCACTGAAAAAAGAGAAAAGGTATCATTTTGCAGAGATCAAGATCGCCGAACTGGATAATGCCTGCGGAGCTGCAGTCTATGCTCTTTTCAGGGCCAGAAAACAGGGAAAGCTGGAGAAGCAAATACTGGAGGTTTTTCTGGCAGAATTGAAGTGCAGGGGGATTTTCTTTGAGATTGAGGAAGATATTGAGGGAGATATTGAAGATATTGGGGAAGATATTAAGGGAGATATTGAGGGAGGGAGTTAGTTTTGGAAAAACATCAGGAAGCCAGGGAAACCAGAATTAATGATTCCAATTATTCCGGTCTGCTTCATTTAAAGAGCCATCTTAAGGATTTAAAACCAGCCGAGCAGAAGGTGGCTGACTATATTCTCAAGAATGTGGATGAGGTTATTTATGCTTCGATAACCAGTCTGAGCGAGGAGACCGGTGTCAGCGAGGCAACCATTGTGAAGTTGTGTCAGAGGCTGGGTTATTCCGGTTACCAGGAGCTTAAAATTATGCTGGCCAGGGAGAGCCGGCAGGAGAGCAGGCAGGAAAAAATTTATGGGGAGATCAATCCCGATGATTCTCTGGCTCAGGTTAAAGATAAAATGTTTCAGAAATATCAGGAGGTTCTCGGCAAAACCAAAAGTCTGCTGGATGACCGGAAAATCGCCCGGATAATTGAACTGATCGGAGAGAGCCAGAGGCTCTATTTCTTCGGTTTTGGGGCATCTTCTCTGGTGGCCCGGGATGCTGAGCTTAAATTTACCCGGATCAATATTCCGGCGACTGCGGTGGACAGGATCCATGATCAGAAGATGCTGTCAGCCAACCTGACGGAGAAGGACCTGGTTTTTGCCATTTCCAACTCCGGCAGAACCAGAGAGATTTTGGAGGCGGTCGATATTCTCCTGGAAAATAATTGTCCGGTGGTGGCGATTACCTCTCAGGCCGGATCGCCTTTGGGGCAACGGGCTGATCACCTTCTCTTAAATTCTTCCAAGGAAACCCCCTTTCGCGGCAGTGCCATGGCTTCCCGGATGGCCCAGATGGCCGTCATTGATATGATATTTCTGGGAACTGCCCTGGAAAACTACGAAGAGACCAACAGAGCCCTGCAGCGAACCCGAGAGGCTGTTCAGAGCAGCAAGGTTTAAATCTTGACTGAATATCAGAAGGTGCTGATTCATAAATTGTTTAATTAAACATTTAATGCATTGCCAGAAGATTTAGCAGAACAAATTATGTAAAATAAGTAAAAAATGATATTAGGAGGAAATTTTGTTGAGCAAAAATAGGACCAAAAAATTTCTTGAGCTGGGAGTTAAAGAAGAAGTTTATCCTGGAGCAGTATTAGGTGTGCTGGAAAGGGGCAGGTTAATTTTCACTGAAGCTGTGGGTTCCCTGGGTATTGATGATAATAAAACTCCCGATAAAGATACTGTGTATGATCTTGCCTCTCTAACCAAAGTACTCATTACCACCACTTCTATAATGCAGCTCCTGGAAGAGGGCTTGCTTAATCTTGATGACTCCCTGACAGAGTTTTTCCCGGACGCCGGTGAAGAATATGAAGATATCACAATTAGACATCTTTTAACCCACACCTCTGGTCTGCCTCCTCTGGTAAAATTATGGATTAATCCAGGAGAGAAACATAAAGTGCTTTCTTATTTGCTCAATCTGGAAGTGCAGCATACTCCTGGTAGTCGGGTAAATTACGGCGATCCCAATTTTTTACTGCTGGGATTTCTGCTCGAAAGAATCACAGGAGATTCCCTGCAAAAATATGCTGTTAAAAATATCATTGAACCCCTTGGTTTGCAAAGGACAGGGTTCAACCCCCTACAATCTGGAACTGCAGAAAATATTACTGCTATTAATAATATTACTGCTATTAATAATATTAATGATAATAATGATTATAATCTTAATTATAATAAATTAACTGAAGATGAAATTGCCCCCACAGAATTTTGCAGCTGGCGGCGAAAACGAATCCGGGGGGAAGTTCATGATGAAAACTCCTATTTTCTTGGGGGAGTCAGCGGTCATGCCGGTTTATTTTCCTGCCTTTCTGATTTAATAAAACTTGTCAACTCTTTATTGTATTTTGAAAACAATTCTTTTGAATGCAATATCCTTCAAAGCAGCAGTCAAGTATATCACTTACTCAATCCACTTTCACTCAAACTGATGCAAAAAACAGCCACTCCCGGAGGAATGACTGCCCGGGGGATAGGCTTGGATAAAGGAGGAAAGCCTCATTGTTCTGGGGGAGTTTATCTAGATGAATCTGCCTTTGGTCATACTGGATTTACCGGCACTTCTATATGGCATGAACCACATTCAGATCTGACTATCATATTATTGACAAATCGAGTTAATATGGGCCGAGAAAATGATAAAATTATTTCATTTCGACCCCGTTTACATAATTTGATTCTTACCAAACTTCTTCGGTAGTTTTTATGCTTTGGTTTTGGTTCGGGGGCGTATTTGGTGGTACCGGGTTCCCTGACGTTTTTCGACAAATTTAAGTGAGAGGTGGATATTCAGGTGTGATTGCTGCCCTCGCTAGCGGAGATGGATGCGCTGGCGGGGGCTATTTTGGTGGAATCGGATTCCTCCATTATTTATTTTTTACCAGAAAATATAGGTATAATAGGTTGCTGAAAGATGAAAGAAAGGATTTACTAAAATTATTTTATTTTTTTTAATTATAGAAGAAGGAAATTTTAGAATTATCGAGAAGCTAATTAATAAAGATATTTTACTAAATATAATAATTACATAAAATATTTTTATAAAGCTGGGGATAATGACTCTGGCTGGATAATGATAAATAATGGCTCTGTCTGAATAATGCTATGAATAATACTATGAATTTCGCTAAAAATATAGCTGCTGGATGATTTCTCCAAGCTGAAGACGAGCTGGGCCACAGATACACAAATAATATTTTGCTTTCAATATTTCACATTGATATATAACATTGAAAATTTCAC
>PWHA01000217.1 GCA_003554685.1 Halanaerobiaceae bacterium | reverse complement strand
TCTGACCATTCTGGCTGATGATTGAATTTAACTCCTGGTAGCACTCCAGCCAGATTTTCTGCAGCTTCTCCAGGGCAGCGGTTACCTCCCTGCGGTTTTCAACAGTATCAAGCAGCAAATTTTCATAACCCCTTAACATCGCCAGCTGAGTAAAGGCGCCGCCAAGATCAGGTATAGCTGTCAGCCATCTCCACTGACCCTCCCGGGATAGTTTTTCTATGATTGATTTCATGGCCTGCCACCATTTATTATCTTTCTCCAGTTTAATCTTTTTATAATCTTCAGGAGAATTGATTACCGGCTGATAGCCTGGCACCTCATGCTCCTCAAGACCGGTAGCCTGCTTGAAGTTCACCGGTCTGCCGCCCAGAAAAGCTGTCATATGGGCCGGCATGTAATGAGGACAGGCCAGGGGAAAAGCCACTCCCCCGTAAAAAGTGTTTTTGACTCTCTGCTCAATAACCGCCAGATGAAACTCAGGATCCCTGACCCGGGACTCAATATCCTGCCATTTATCCAGGTTAATACTGATTTTAAAGTCATTTTTAGGAGCGGTTACTCCCAGAAGAGCTCTGGCGGAAGAACTTTTACTTTCCCACCACTCTCCCCAGAGTCTGGCCTTCTCCGGCCAATCTGTTTTGTATTCTAAAGGATTTATTTTAGTGAGAGATGGCTTCCGGGTCATATTTTTGCCTCCAAAGTTTAGCTTTAAAGCTGTTTTGCAAAAACAGCAAAGAATTTTCTGCTTTATAGTTTCTAAACTGCTGCTGGCTCTCTTATTTGACAATACCGCTGGTAAGACCCTTGATAAAATATTTCTGGCCCAGAATAAAGACAACAATCATGGGGATTCCCACAAATAATGAACCGGCCATGATCAGGGGCTGGTCCAGCACAAATCTTCCCTGAAGAGCACTTAAGGCAACAACTATTGTTCTTTTAGGCTCAGCCTGAAGCAGTATCAGGGCCAGCAGCAGTTCATTCCAGACCCACAGGCCATTAACAATAAAGAGAGTTAGAATCGCCGGTTTTGAGATGGGGACCAGAATTCTAAACAAAATTGTGATATCCCGACAGCCGTCAATTTTAGCTGCATCAAAGAGCTCCTGAGGAGGGGTTTTGAAAAAGCTCGTCAGCACAAAAATTGTGAGAGGCAGCATAAATCCAGCATAGACAAAACTGACACTGGTAAGCTTATTAATCAAATCCAGGTTAACAAAAATCGAATATATCGGAATGGCAACGATAATTATGGGAACTGCGGTAAAAGCAATTATAATATTGAAAATTGCATCCTTGCCGAAAAAATCAAATCTGGCGAAGGCATAGGAAGCAAAAATGGAAATAATAATCACAATAACTGTGGACAATATAGTTAAAAATATGGTATTGGTAAAATAAACCAGAAAATTTCTTCTGATAAGAAGTTCAACTATATTGGCTGTGGTTGGATTGCTCGGCATGCCGAAGGGATTGTCATAAAATTCTCTGCTGGTTTTAAAGGCATTGACTATCATATAATAGAAGGGATAGACTGCTACCAGAGAAAGAAATAAGAGAGTTAGATGCATTAAGACCTTTTTGAAATATTTCATGACCTATTAACCCTCCATCCGCTTGCGAAATCTGGCCTGTAAAAATATGAATATCATTGTTCCCAGGAGCAGGAGAACAGAAAAAGCTGAAGCTATTCCCCTTAAATTTCTTTGAAAGGCATATTTATAAATTTCCATTTCAATAACTGTTGTCATACCAGCAGGCCCACCGCCTGTCATGACAAAAACATAGGTAAAGACCCAGGCAAATATTATCATTATATGATAGATAACAAAGAAATTGATCAAACCCTTGAGCTGAGGAATTATGACATAAACCAGGGTCTGAAGCCAGGAAGCGCCATCGACTTTGGCAGCATCCAGCACATTTTCATCTATCGAGGTTAACCGGGCCAAAAACAGCACTATACCAAAACCCAGTTCTTTCCAGACAAAAACCGCTCCAATTGAGTAAATTGCTATTCTGGGATTGCTCAACCAGCCCTGAGCGAGAAAGGATAGGTTGAGTGAGTTTAAAAAATGATTGATTGCCCCGGTATCTCTTAAAAGATAGCTGAAAACAATTCCAGCAACCACTATTGAAATAACCTTCGGCAAAAAGAGCACAGTCTGGTAGACCTTCCCCCCCTTAATGCCGGAAAAGAAAAGAAAGGAGAGGAAGAGAGAAAGAATTAACAGGACAGGAACAGCTAATAATAATTTAAAATTATTTATAATGGCAATCTCTGTTGTCCGGGCCTCAAATATTAAGTAATAATAATTTTGCAGGCCGTTAAAGGAAAAAATCCCCGGTTGAATTCGATAAAAGCTGTCTCTGACAACCCGCAACATCGGAATGATAAATACAACAATTATCAAGGCAGCTGCCGGTAGCAGATAGAGATAGGGGGTGTATTTCTTGCTCTTCATAGCATCACCCTTGACTTGATTTTTTGATGATGGGCCCTTCCGGGCCCATCATCATTGTTTTGATTAATGCCTGCCTGGAGCTTTCTCAGACAGAGAGTTTATCTTATTCGAACCAGATAGAGAAATTCTCAGCAGATTCAGGATGCATACTCCTCCATCTTTCTGCTTCTTCCTCTACCATTTCTCCTGCTTCTTCGGGAGTAATCAGGCCCATTATCAGCTGCTGACCTGCCGGAATTAATCCATCTCCAATAATTGCATAGGGAATCATCGTATCGACAAACCAGGCATTTTCTTCAAAGCCACCTTTAACCTGCTCAAAAACAAAGAGTTTCTCTTCATCTTCAATCTGTTCCAGAGGAAATCTTTTATTCGGCTGATAAACATTAACATCCAGCAGCCCTTCCATGTATTCATCGCTGTGGAGATACTCTAAAAACCTGGCAGCAGTCTCTTTATGCTCCGACCATTCGGTGATAAAGAGAGAAATGGGAGCTACCGGAATCCAGTCCACCGGTTCATCGGTTACTGCAGGAAAACTCATAAAACCGATTTCCTCATCTCCGTATTCCTCATACCACTCTAAAGCCAGCTGGGTATTGATGAGCGAAAAGGCAGCATTGCCGCGAACTACTTCAGCATAGGATTCTTCCAGTGAGATGGACATAACTCCTTCAATTAAATAACCTGCTTCATTTAACTCCTCCAGCCGGTACCACATATCGAGGAATTCTTCATCGGTGAAACTCTTTTCTCCGATAATCGCCTGACCAACTGCATCTATTGAATCCAATGTCTGAGGCCAGAAATGACAGGCAAGTACCGCAATTCCCCAACCGGGATCGGCCAGACCAACTGCTAGAGAATCGATGTTTTCATCCTGCAGTCTGGCTGAAGCATCCAAAAATTCCTCCCAGGTCACCGGGGGATTATCGGGATCCAGACCGGCTTCTGCTAAAAGCTGCTTGTTATAAACCATAATA
>PWHA01000016.1 GCA_003554685.1 Halanaerobiaceae bacterium | reverse complement strand
GAAAGGTTCGCTCAGCCGAGCGAAAATCCGGCAGATTTAAAATCAGATCGGTCCCCAGCACCCCTACCAGGGTGATATTATGAAAATCATGACCCTTGGCTATCATCTGGGTTCCGATTAGAATATCAACTTCGCCCTGATCGACCTGGCTTAAAATTTTCCGGTGAGAATCCTTGCGGCCGGTGGTATCAAGATCCATCCGGGAAACCCGGGCTCCGGGAAAGAGACCTGCCACTGTATCCTCTACCCTCTCGGTGCCTGCTCCAAAATCCTGGAGAATTTTACTGGAGCATGCCGGGCACTCTCCCGGAACCGGCTGCTGATAATCACAGTAGTGGCAGCGCAGGCTGTTCTCACTTTTATGATAGGTCAGAGTTATATCACAGTTATTACATTTTATTGTCTCACCGCAGTGCTGGCAGAGAATGAAGGAAGCAAAACCCCTTCTGTTAAGAAAAAGGAGCACCTGCTCATTTTGATTAAGGCGCTCCTCAATTGCGGCTTTTAAGGGAGCGCTCAAAAGTCCGTAGTTACCTTCCTTAACCTCTTCCTTCATATCGATTATTCTCCTGGCCGGCATCTCACCCTCCCCGGCTCTCTCCGGCAGGGAAAGATAGCAGTAATGCCCCTGCCGGGCAAAATAATAACTTTCCAGCGAGGGAGTGGCAGAACCCAGCAGCACCGGGAATTCCTCCACCTGAGCCCTGATTATCGCTGCCCCCCGGGCATGATAACAGGGATAATTACTCTGCTTGTAGGTGTTTTCGTGCTCTTCGTCAATAATAATCAGACCCGGATTCTTAACCGGAGCAAAGACAGCTGACCGGGCCCCGATCACCAGCCTGGCTTCTCCCTCTCTAATCCTCTCCCACTCATCGAGCCTCTCACCAGCTGAGAGACCGCTGTGCATCAGGGCCAGTTCTTCGGGAAAACAGGAATGAAAAAAATCCACCAGATAGGGAGTCAGTGAAATCTCCGGCACCAGCAGGATGGCACTTCTGCCATTTTTCAGGGCTTTTCTGATTAGCCTCAAGTAGACCTCGGTTTTCCCGCTTCCGGTAACTCCATGGAGCAGAAAAACCGGATTTTGCCTGTTATTCAGCTCGGCTTCAATCCTTTCCAGGGCCTGCCGTTGATGCTGATTGAGGGTTATTCCCGTTCCACATTCCCGTTCCTCAAGCTCCTGCTGCAGTGCCCTTCCCCCGACAGCTGCAGAGCTCTCCTCTTCCTGGCCTTCCTGGCTCAGGCGATAGGCCGGTTTTCGCCGCAGCCTGAGCTTTTTTCTCTGGACTAATCCTTTTTCTTCCAGGCTGGAGACTGTACTTCTGCTGGTTTCCGCCCTTTCCACCAGCTCCACCGCCGGCAGCCAGTCTTTATCGGTTTTTTCCAGCACTTCCAGCACCCGGCGCTGGGCAGTCGCCCGCTTCTTAAGCTTTTTCCTGACCTCTTCTATCTTATCCTCTGAAAAATTCAGGCTGTAGGCCAGCACCTCCCTGCTCCGGCTGCCGCCGGAATCAGCTCCCCGGGGCAGGGCAGCGTTGATGAGGCTCAAGAGGCTCACGGCATAATAATCCGCCATAAGGGAAAAGGCTTTCAGCAGCCGGAAATCAAAAACCGGCTGGCGGGAAACTTTTTTCCCAACCTTTTTGATCTTATCATCATCCAGTTCGGCTGTCCCGGCAAATCCGGTAAGATATCCCTTAACCATCCCCTGATGACCAAAGGGAACCTTCAGCACCTCTCCAATTTGATAATCTGCTGCAGTTCTGCCCTCTGCCGGCAGGTAAGTATATTCTCCCCGGTCTCCCGCCACCGGAATATTCACGGTTATCATTAAATAGTTCTCCTCCACACTTTTCCCTCCAGCTAAAATAGAAAAGTAATAAAAACTCTTAAACCTTGAAGTACCCTATAATTATAAAAATCTTCAAACCCAACCTCTCCTGCCTCTTAATCTCTAAATCCAGTCTCTACCTTGCCTGGGACATTTAAAAATTCATTAGGGCTCTTCCAGACTCTCAAAAAATTAAATAAGGACAGCCGGTTTCAAACTCCCGGCTGCCGGTTTTTCGCTATTGTTTTGCAAGCACTCCTTTAAGTACTTCAGCTTTATCCAGTTTCTCCCAGGGAAGGTCGAGATCCGGGCGGCCAAAATGTCCGTAGGCCGCCACCTGCTGAAAGATCGGTTTTCGCAGCTCCAGCTTTTCTATGATGCTGGCCGGCCTGAGATCAAAGTGCTCCCGTATCAGTTCAACCAGCTCCGCTTCCGGTAATTTTCCGGTGCCGAAGGTTTCCACCATGATTGAGAGCGGTCTGGCAACTCCGATGGCATAGGAAAGCTGCACCTCACATTTATCAGCCAGCCCGGCTGCCACAATATTTTTAGCCACATATCTGGCAGCATAGGTGGCCGATCTGTCGACCTTGGTGGCGTCCTTCCCGGAAAAACAGCCGCCGCCGTGCCGGGCCACTCCTCCGTAGGTATCGACGATGATTTTGCGGCCTGTGAGTCCTGCATCTCCATGAGGTCCACCGATCACAAATCTTCCGGTGGGATTAATTAAATATTCGGTCTTACTGTCAAGCATCTCCTCAGAAATAACCTCCTGGATGACATGCCTGATCAGGTCCTCTTTAAGCTTTTCCAACTTAACATCGGGATGGTGCTGGGCTGACACCACCACCTTGTCAATTCTCACCGCCCTGTCACCGTCGTATTCCACGGTCACCTGGGTCTTACCATCGGGCCGCAGGTAACTCAGTATTTTATCCTTCCGGACCCGGGCCAGCCGGCGGGCCAGCCTGTGGGCTAGAGTAATTGGCAGGGGCATCAGTTCCGGAGTCTCCTGGCAGGCGTAGCCGAACATTATTCCCTGATCTCCCGCCCCCAGTTCCTCCTCTCCCTGAGAGGCATTTTTAGCTTTATCAACACCCTGGGCAATATCTCCGGACTGTTCATCTATTGCCGTTAAAACCGCACAGGTTTCCCCATCGAAACCATATTTGGCCCGGTTATAGCCTATATCGACCACCTTCTGCCGGGCTATCTCAGTTATGTCAACATAACAGTCTGTGGTTATCTCGCCTGATACCAGGACCAGACCCGTGGTAACAAAGGTTTCACAGGCTACCCGGGCTTTGGGATCCTGGGCCAGGATATTATCCAGTATGGCATCAGAAATCTGATCTGCCAGTTTATCCGGATGTCCTTCCGTTACCGATTCCGAAGTAATTAAGCGCCTTCCCTTCATGGCTAACTCCTTTCCTGGCCTGTTGAATTTTATAATGCTGTCTCTAATCCCTAAATCCTGACTATATATTTTAATCCTGTTTGCCTTTTAATCCTGTTTGTCTGCTCTAATCCTGTTCTTATTCTTATTTTCCTGTTTAAACTGCTCTTCTTATATGCTAAACCTGTTCACCTACTTTAATTTCTTTTTCTCCTGATGTAACGCTGTTTATATCCTGCTTCATCTGCTGCTGCGCCTGT
>PWHA01000265.1 GCA_003554685.1 Halanaerobiaceae bacterium | reverse complement strand
TTAAAAAACCTTCTGATTTAACTGATCTGGAATGGGAAACAATTAAAAAACATCCCGAAAAGGGCTTTGCTATTGCCATGGCTATTAAAGAATTTGCTCCTGTAGCTGATAGTATTTTGGCTCATCATGAAAGATGGAATGGCGAAGGTTATCCTCAGGGATTAAAAGAGGAAGAAATACCTTTGTTGGCGCGCATTCTAAGTATTGTTGATGCTTATGATGTAATGATTAATGGTAGGCCTTATCAAGAACCTAAAAGTGAAAGAGAGGCAATAGAAGAGATAAAAAAATGTGCTGGCAGTCAGTTTGATCCTGAATTGGCACATAAGTTTGTGGAGATTATGAGCTGATGGTTGCTTATGCAAGAATTGTTAATTCATCAAATTACAGCATAAAAGCAAACTAAATATCAAATAATATGAGTAATATCATCCCCGGGATTAATAGCTTTATAAAATAAATGATGCAGCTGAAAGGATATTATATAATTGCCACAAGAACAGAGTAAGTTGTTAACACAAGCTGTTTAACCTGTAATATCAGGGTTTGGGGCATAGTAAGGCTAATGTTTTTGACAATACGAGATAATGAGGGGGGGCAGAATGGCTGAGGATATAGGGGATATAAAGGATATAATGGAAGAGCAGAAGCTGCTATTGGATACAATAGACACTCAAATTTGGTATCTTACTGATGAAGAAACTTACGGTAAAGTTAATCAAGCTTTTGCTGACTTTGTGGGGGTCGAAAAGCATGAGATTGAGAATAAAAGTATCTGGGATATAAGAGAAAAAGATGAGGCTAAAAAATGTGTTAAAGGTAATAAGGAGGTATTCCAGAAAAAAGAAAAAATTAAGAAAGGGGAGTGGGTGAAAAATAGCGTAGGTCAAAAGAGATATTTGTCCATAACTAAAAAACCTAAATTAAATGAGCAGGGTGAAGCAGAATATGTAGTCTGTTCAGCAAAAGATATTACAGAAAGAAAAGAAAAGGAGAAGCAGCTGCAGGAGCGGGTGAAAGAGCTTGGTTTTTTATATGATATTTCCAAAATAATGGTTGAAGAAGAAAGAGGAAGGGAAGAAATTTTTCAAGAAGTTGCGGAAAAGCTGCCTCAGGCTATGCAGCATCCCGATTATACGAGTGCCCGAATAATTATTAACGACCAGGAGTTTATTTCTGCTAATTTTAAGACCGGCAGTAATAAATTTTCTACTGAGCTGAAATTATCGGAAGGTGATTCCGGGTTTATAGAAGTTTACTCCTCTGCTGAAGTGCAGAAAACAGGTGGTTTTTATCTGCAGGAAGAAAAGTATTTACTTGAATCTCTTTCTGCCCAGCTGGGATCATTAATTCAGCTGAGAGAAACCCAGGAAAATTTACAGAAGATGAAATTTTCTGTGGATAATGCTGCTATAGGAGTTTACCTGCTCACTCCCGAAGGCAGGTTTGAATATGTAAATAATATGGCCTGTGAAATGTTAAATTACTCTCAGGAAGAATTGACCGGGAAAAAAGTATCTGACATAGATATTAATACTTCAGAAAGAGAGGAGGCATGGAAGAAATTAAAAAAACATAAATTCGAGAAATTGGAATCTCATCATGAAACCAGGGAAGGAAAAGTTATACCAGTTCAGATAACCCGCCGATATTTAGAATACCGAGAAAAAGAATATGAGTTTACCTTTGTGCAGGATATAACAAAAAGAAAGAAAAAAGCAGAAGAACTAAAAACTCAAAATTACAGGATGGAAAAACTGCATGAGGCAGCTTTTGAATTAGCAGAGATTAACACTAAAAAAGAAGTTTGTCAGAAGACAGTGGAAGCTGCTGGAAAAGTCTTAGAACTTAATTTCTGTAATATTAGTTTGGCCAGAGACGGAAAGCTTAGGCCTCAAGCTTCAAGGGGGGCGGAAGCTTTAATAAGAGAAGTAACAGAAGAAAGTATTGCTGCCAGAACCTACAGAGAAAAAGAAAGTTATCTTATTGAAAATATACATGAACATACAGAAACTGGCCCCGTTGATAATCATTATAAATCAGGAATCAGTATCCCAGTGGGTGATTTTGGCGTCTTTCAGGCTATAAGCAAGCAGGGAAAGACTTTTACAGAAAAAGATTTAAAATTAGCAGAACTATTGATTTCTCACACTGGAGCAGCTTTAAAGAGAATTCATTTCCAGGAAGAATTAAAGTACAAATCTTTCCACGATGAGCTTACAGGTCTGTATAACCGGAGATTTTTTGAGGAAGAAAAGGATAGGCTGGATACAAGACGACAGCTTCCGATCAGCCTAATTATGGTTGATGTAAATGGTTTGAAAATTATCAATGACAGCCTCGGGCATAAGAAGGGCGATGAACTGCTGATAAAAACAGCTAAAATTTTGCAAAATGCTCTGAGAGAGGAGGATATAATAGCCAGATATGGCGGCGATGAATTTGTGATATTACTGCCCAAAACCAGCAATCAAATGGCACATAAAATCTCCGGGCGAATCCAAGAAGATTGTGAGAAAACAGGAGAAGATGAGCTGCCTGTCTCTTTAGGAGCTGGAATTGCCACCAAAAATGAGATAGAAGAGGATATTGATGATGTGCTGACTAAGGCTGATAACAATATGCTGCAAAATAAATTGATAAACAGCCGGAGTACAAAGAATAAAATAATCGAAAGTTTACTGAATACTCTGGGGGCAAAAAGTGAGGAAACTAAAGAACATACCCAGAGAATGATTAAATTAGCGCATGATTTAGGAGGAAAAGTGGGATTGGCCCCTTCAGAACTGGATAAATTATCACTGCTTACTTACCTGCATGATATAGGCAAGACTTCTATTTCAGAAGAAATACTGACCAAGCCCGGGGATTTAACAGAGGGTAATGTCAAAAGATCTATGAAAGAACCTATCGAGAGGTAGAAACTGCCATTTAATTAAGATTAGAGCTCAGAGAACGCTCCGCCCTTGACAAACACCAGGCCAAATGGTCCGGGTAAATAGCCGAGGGCGACGGGAACAGGAATAGCTGGACAGGGTGAAATAAACCAGCCCTCGAAATTTAATTTTACCATTTGGCTGGTTCGGTTTGTCAAGGGTGCGCTTCGCCGGAGCTGGGTTTTCGCTTTTAAAAACCGCCTCAGGCTCCGGGAACAGAATAAAACCCCTAAGCCGAAGCTTTAATCAGCTCTTCCTGAGCTAGTGCTATAAGCCTAAGCCATTTGCCAGGCATGTTGGATATATCCTTAAGCTCGGGAATAACGGCAGGAACCGAATCTTCTAAAGCTGAATGAGGCCTCAGGAAGTTAAAGTAGGCCACAAACAGGATAGTGAAGGTTTCAGAGCCTGCTGAGGAGTTAAATCCATATTTTGTTTTGTACTCTCGCTTAAAGGTGCGGTTTAACCTTTCCACTATCTGTTTTAAGGGGCGGTATTCTGCCGAAACAGCATCATTGTTGGTAAGCCCGATGACCTGCTTGATGTCGAAGTTAACACC
>PWHA01000037.1 GCA_003554685.1 Halanaerobiaceae bacterium | reverse complement strand
TGTCCCGGGATTTTAATTCCAGCTTGCAGCCCACGCCGCAGTAACCGCAGGTTGTTTCTGTCTTTTTAAGTTGATATTCCCGCCCCTCTCCCAGAGAGGGAGCATAACTTAAAGCCCCGGTGGGGCATATTTCCACACACTGACCGCAGAAAACACAGCTGGAATCTTCGTCACCCAGTTCCTTCTTCAGAGCAGCTCCAACCTTTGCTGCAAATCCTCTTTCCACAAATTCAATAGCATCGGAACATTGAACTTCCTGATCAACCCTGATGCAGCGTCCGCAAAGAATACACTTATCCGGGTCATGCTCAATAAAAGGATTATCTCTTTCAATGGTAAAACGGGGTTCTTCTTTGGCCCCTCCGTAAGCGGGCTCATCAATTCCATACTCATAGGCTAAATCCTGCAATTCACAGTTTCCATCAGCCTCACAGGTCATGCAGTCATTGGGGTGGTCGGACAGCAAAAGCTCAATGACAGTTTTTCTGGCTCTCCGCAATCTTTTATTCTTGGTTTCAATTACCATGCCATCAGTTACCTTTGTTGTACAGGATGGCATTAAGTTTCCGGACTTTTTATTTTCAATCAAACAAACCCGGCAGGCTCCGCAGTCACTTATAACGGAATGATGACACAATGTTGGTATATCATAACCAAGTTCCCTGGCTGCTGATAATATGGTCCGGTCATCATCAACCTGATAGCTACTTCCGTTTATGGAGATTTCAGCCATGTTACCAAACTCCTTTTCTGACATTTTTGTAATTATATTTCATTCTTTTTGTCCTGGAACTATTTCTATTGCTGAAAAGGGGCATTCCTCAATGCAGTTTCCACAGCGGATGCAGATATCATCATGCAGAATATAGGGATTTCCTCCCGGCTCGCCCTCAATTGCCTCAACGGGGCAAACCCGGCGACAGCGATCACAGGCTCTGCATTCCTCTTCAATTATATTATAATAAATCAAATCCTGACAGACTCCTGCCGGACAGGACTTATCATAAATATGAGCTTCATATTCGTCTTTAAAATACTGAATAGTGCTGATAACCGGATTGGGGGCGGTTTGTCCCAGTCCGCATAAAGAAGTATCAATAATATCTTCACCAAGTCTTTCCAGCAGCTCAATGTCTCCCTCTTTTCCTTCACCAGAAGTAATTCTATTTAAGATTTCCAGCATTCTCCTGGTACCAATACGACAGGGAGGGCATTCCCCGCAGGATTCATCCTGGGTGAAATCAAGGAAAAATTTAGCTACATCAACCATACAGGTATCTTCATCCATAACCACCAGCCCTCCGGAGCCCATGATAGAACCCACTTCAGATAGTCTGTCAAAATCTACCGGGATATCCAGCAGATCTTTGGGAATACAGCCTCCCGAGGGGCCTCCAGATTGTACAGCTTTAACTTCCTTACCTCCCGGAATCCCACCACCTACATCAAAGACTATCTCTCTAAGTGTTATCCCCATTGGCACCTCGATCAGGCCGGTATTATTAACCTTTCCTACCAGAGAAAATATTTTAGACCCTTTGCTGTTTTCAGTACCAATGGAGTTAAACCAGTCAGCTCCATTTTTAATTATTAACGGGACATTTCCAAAGGTCTCTACATTATTTATATTGGTTGGTTGGCCCCAGAGGCCGCTGTTGGCGGGGAAGGGTGGCTTGGGTCGGGGCATTCCTCTTTTCCCCTCAATTGAAGCCATCAGAGCCGTTTCCTCTCCGCAGATAAAGGCCCCGGCACCCTCCATTATTTCAACATCAAAACTAAAACCTGAGCCTAAAATATCTTCACCCAGCAATCCCCATTCTCTGGCCTGCTCAATTGCTATATTGATGTGCTTTACAGCCAGAGGGTATTCCGCTCTAACATAAATAAATCCCAGAGAAGCTCCAATAGCATAGGCGCCAATCATCATGCCTTCCAGCACCAGGTGAGGATTTCCTTCCAGAATACTTCTATCCATATAAGCCCCAGGGTCACCTTCATCAGAGTTACAAATTACATATTTGGGATTAGAATCCTCCTGATGAGTGAATTTCCATTTCTGACCGGTAGGAAAACCTCCCCCGCCTCTACCTCGGAGTCCGGAATTTACAACTTCTTCAATTATTTCTTCCTGTGACATATTGTAAAGGGCTTCCGCCAGACCGGAATAACCGTCTACAGAAAAATAATCTTCAATTTTGGTTGGTGAGATAAACCCGTTATTTTTAAAAACTACTCTTTCCTGATTTTGATAAAAGGGTATATCCTCTTCTTTTAAGATATGTTCCTCTGTTTTGGGGTCTTGATACTCCAGCCTGGATATTGATTCGCCTTTGAGAACAGTCTTTTCTATTATCTCTTCCACATCATCAGGCTGAATATTGCAGTAAAAATTACCAGCCGGTCTGACCACCATTAAAGGCCCCTTTTCACAAAAACCCTGGCATCCGGTGACCTTCAGGCTGATAGATTCCTGCAACTCCTTTTCAGCAAGCTTGTTATCCATTTCATTTATAACTTCCTGACAGCCAGAACCCTGGCAGCCTGTTCCTCCACACATAGTAATGAAGGTCTCAATCTTATCCCGGGCAGCTTTAGCCCGTTTCTGATACTGTTCTAAATCTTTGGGGGACGCTATTTTTGCCATTATAACCCTCCTTACTGCAGCTCATCATTAATTAAATCAGAAATTTTCTTTTTAGTCATATTACCGTGAAACTCTCCATTAACCAGTATTACAGGTGCAACTGCACAGGAACCCACACATCTGGCTGTTTCCAGGGAATATTTTTGATCCTCTGTCACCTGGCCCACCTTGATATCAAGATTTCTTTCCAGTTCAGCCACCAGCAGGGGGGCTCCGCGAACATGACAGGCAGTACCGGTGCATACCACAATATGATTTTCTCCTAAAGGCTTCAGGCGAAATTCATTGTAAAAAGAAGCAACTCCTGATAAAATTGCCAGTGAAACTCCCAGTTTCCGGGCGGCTCTTTTCATGGCTTCTTCCGGCAGCCAGCCATAGGTATTTTGAATTTCCTGTAAAACAGGTATTAGAGGAGATTTTTTCTGAGCCTCCTCTTTATTTTTTTCAACAATTTCATCTACCCTTTCCAGTTCTAATTCCAACTATTTCACCTCCGGTGATTAGATTGATGAATGTATTTCTTCTGATTTATTTGATTAAATCTTTGATTGAACCCCGGAAATAGATAAAAATTCGCAACACTAATAATAAATTCAAGAAACAAAGCAAAAATCCTTTAGCGAATAATCTAAGAATAATTTAAGAATAATCTAAGCTTCTAATTCTTGAATTCTCTCAGAAATCCTGCCTAACTGCCGGTTATATTCTTCCAGTTTTTCTCTTTCTGCCTCAACCAGATCTTCCGGAGCCTGGTTAACAAAGCCCTCATTGGCCAGTTTTCCCTCAGCCCGCTTGATCTCTGATTTAATTTCCTCACGTTCTTTCTCCAGCCTGGCAATCTCCTCTTCTATATCAACCATAT
>PWHA01000300.1 GCA_003554685.1 Halanaerobiaceae bacterium | reverse complement strand
TTAACAGATATTATAATGACGTCCAAGACTGCTGGTGGTATCAGATGGCCGGTGGCAGAATTTTTATGGATGTAACAGGTCTACTGAACAATACAAGAATCCGGGAAGCATTGCTGGCAAACTCCCATGACCAGGATCCCCTGACAGCAAAAATTTTAAGAGAGCTGGTGGAAGAGAACCAGAAAAATATTGAGGAAAATAAAAAGTCTTTACTGCGCCTGGTGAGAGAAAATATCTTAAAGGTCCATCCCTGGAGTTTGAAATATCTCCTGTCCTTTTTGCCCAGAGCTTTGTGGGGGCTGATATCTCCTGAAAAAGCCAGAGAAAAATCACTTAACTACGGAGAAAAATATATTGAAAAATTGCAACAGGAAAGTCAGAAATTAAAAACCAGACAAGAAAAGCTGGAATTTATCAAAGAAAACAGTGCTGATGTTTTTACAACTGGTTTTTCAGTTCTGGCCTATATTGCAGTTTCCAGTGGATATATAGATAAAGTAAGAGAAATCCTGGAATCCTATCAGCTCGATACCGAAGAGCTGTCTCAGGTGGAAAAATCTCTGCCCTATAATGTCACTACAGAGATGGGCATGAAGCTATTAAAAATCGCTAAAAAACTGGATCAAAACGGTGAGAAACCGGCGGTCAGCACTCCTGAAATTCAAGAATTCCTGGCTGAGTATGGCCAGAGATCATCTGTAGAGGTTGATTTAGGAGTTCCCAACTGGAATGAGGAGCCGGATTATATTGTAAAATTAGTTCAGTCTTACATCGATAATCAAAGCTATCAGCAGGGGCTGGATAATTTCTATCATGGCAGGCAGAAAGCAGAGGAAGCGATACTCAATATTACTGCCAGAGTTAAAGAAAGGGCAGGCAAAAGAAAGGCGAAAAAAGTAAACAAATTGCTGAGAGCTTATCGAGAGATGTTTGGTTTGCGGGAACTTTCAAAATTATTGCTGACTCAGGCTCTCCAGATCTTTCGAGATATGTTTAAAGAAATTGCGAAAGAAATGGTGGCAGAGGGAAAAATCAAGAAAACCAGCGATATATTTTATCTGAACCTGGAACAGCTGGAAGCAGAAAATGAGCAGGATCTAAATCTAAATAATACTGTTAAGCAAAATAGAGAAATATATCAGCGGCAGCTTAAGTTGAAAGCACCCCGGGTAATTACTGGAACAGGTGAATGTTTTCATTTTCCCCGGGAAGAAGAAAATGAAACTGTCATGCAGGGCATACCTGTTTCTGCCGGCCTGAAAGAAGGTAAAGTCAGGATACTACACAGTCCGGAGGAAGGCGACAGACTGTCACAGGGAGAGATTCTGGTAACCAGAGGAACCAATCCCTCCTGGACACCTCTCTTTCTCAATTCAGGTGCATTAATTATGGAGACAGGAGGTCCGATCTCTCACGGCTCGGTTGTTGCCAGAGAATATGGAATTCCAGCTGTGGTTGGCGTTAAAGATGCAGTTAATCGGCTGCAGGATGGCCAGCAGGTCCGGGTAAATGGTGAAAGGGGAACAGTCGAGATACTTGAGTAGAAATCTTTGATAGCAGCTTTTGGTTAACACTGGCAGCTTATAGCTGGTAATATATTTTTCTCCTTAAAATTATTTTTTGTTAAAGTAAACAGCCATGCTCCTTTGAGACACAACAATAGATGAAAATTTTTCTGCAAATTTTCAAGATAAAGATAGAGCCCTGAAGCATTTTGTCTAACCTGTAAAAGTAATGTGTTATAAAAAATTTTGAACTTGCCATACCGACGGTCGGTACCTGGTAAATTGTGGAGGATGATAAAGATGCCAAGAAAGAACCTGATAATTTTATTTATAAGTCTGGTAGTTGTTTATCTGGGATATGGAATTGCAATGCCGGTTATACCCTTCTATGTAGAAAGTTTTGGCGGGGGAGGAAGGCAGCTCGGTCTGCTGATAGCCAGTTTTGGCATAATGCAGTTGATTTTCGCCCCGGTCTGGGGGAGTTTAACTGATAAATATGGCAGAAAGCCAATAATGCTGATAGGCCTGGGAGGACTGTGCTTCTCCCTGATATTCTTTGGGCTTGCCTCCCGGTTGTGGATGCTTTATGCTGCTCAGCTGATATCCGGTTCTCTGGCTTCTGCCATGCTGCCAGCTGCTATGGCCTATGCCAGTGATAACTCTTCAGAAGAAGAGCGAGGCGGCGAGATGGGCAGAATCGGAGGTGCTGTAGGAATTGGCTCAATTCTGGGCCCGGGCCTGGGAGGAGTACTGGCCGGCGGTTCTCTGTCGGCGCCCTTCTTCTTTGCTGCAGCTTTTTGTGGCCTAACTTTTTTTATAATCCTGCTGGGTCTGCCTGAATCTCTAGCCCGATCAGATCGCAGTCAGGAAATCGAGATAAAAATATTTCAGTTCAGCGGTCTGATCGGTGCTTTATCTACCGCTGCTGGTTTTGGCTTAATCACAGCTTTTCTGGCGATTTTTGGGCAAACAATTTTTTCGGGAGTTTATGGTTTATATGCCCTGGAGAAATTTGGTTATGGCCCGGAACAGGTGGGAGCAATTCTGATGGCCATGGGCTTTATGTATGCTTTAGCTCAGGGTGTTTTTATCGGACCGCTGACAAAAAAATTTGGAGAAAATAAGGTGATCAAAGTTTCTCTCCTGGGAAATGCCCTGGGGTTTGTTTTAATATTGATTGCCAGCAGTTTTTTCAGCCTTTTATTAACTATGAGCTTATTTATACTCTTCAATTCTTTTCTTAAACCAGCAGCTGTATCCCATGTTTCCCAGAATGCCGGGAAAACAAAACAGGGGGCTGCTATGGGGATAGTAGAATCATACATGAGTCTGGGCCGGATTTTAGGCCCATTGTGGGGTGGATTTATTTTTGATCTCAATCTAAATCTCCCCTTTGCCAGTGGTGTGATTATTTTTGCTGCTGCATTTATCTGGAATAGTTTTTTGGTTAAGTCTTTTTGAAGTTTACATTCAGACATTATATTGTCCGCAGTTAATTGAAGCATGCATCTATTTGTTCTATTAATTCCTGCACTTGTTCTAGTAATTATTGTATATGTTCTATTAATTCCTGGATATGTTCTGTTAATTTCTGCATATGTTCTATTAATTTCTGGAATCTAAAAAATGTTTAAGTATGATTGGGGTATGAGAGATTATCTGGGGGTGATCGGGTGTTCTCAAGGGGTTCAGGGATGCCCTGGTAGGGCAATGAATCCTCAGGAGGCGTAATAAATCACAGGAAATAAGGGAATCCAGGAAGATCAGTTCTCCTCAGGGGCAAAGAGGGCTGAAAGCAGCAGGGAAACAGCCAGCAGTGATACTGCCAGTCCCAGCCTGTTATATTTCACCGGCTGCAGGTTGGTGACAAGCATTTCTCCGAGAAGCCACCAGATTAGCAGGAGGAGGACAGCTCCAGAACTGTTTAAAAGCCGGGGAATCGTATTATGAACGGCAAAGGGATCAAAATAGCGCCTGCCCTGGATAACACTCCGGATCAGCAGA
>PWHA01000239.1 GCA_003554685.1 Halanaerobiaceae bacterium | reverse complement strand
TACCCTGACCTGCGGTTGTGGTAGCGGCGGCAAATCTGGCTGTATTTATAATTCCAGCTGATCCGGCAAGAAACCCGGTCAGCATAAAATTAAATATCCTCATTTTTTGAACTTCAATTCCGGAAAACATTGCTGCCAGCGGGTTGCCTCCTATATAATAATTCTGGCGGAAAAATTTAGTTTTCCTCAATAGAAATTCAAAGAGAACAATCAAAACCAGGCTTATCCAGATTGGGCTCTGAATGGTTAAAAAATAAGTTCTGCCGATAGCGGTAAAATTATCAGGAAGTCCGGCAATATTTCGCCCTCCCATAATTATCATTACCAGACCTCTGACAGCCATCATGGTAGCCAGGGTTGTTATAAAGGGATTGATACCTATTTTAGCAACTATCACACCGTTTAATAAACCTATAAATGTCCCGGCTGCCAGAGCAAATAATATTGCAAGAGGGAGCGGGACCCCCGAAGTTAGAGAAATTGCTACAATTGCCCCGGAAAAAGCCAGAACTGAACCGACAGATAAATCAAAATCACCGGAGGTCAGCAAAATAGTCATCCCGATAGCCAGAATAGATGCAATTGATACCCTCAATAATAAAGCTCTCAAATTACCAGCAGTAAAAAAATGCGGCGAGGCAAAGGTCATGAACACCCCGATTATTAAGATGATAAGTACTATCATAAATTCTCTCATGTTAATTATTTTTTTAACTAAACTCAGTTCCTTATTCTCATTTTTCATCTCGATTATTCCCTCCTGAATTAATGGCTCCCGTAGCATAGGCCAGTATATTCTCCTTGCTGGCCTCTTCTTTAGGAACACATCCAGCCATTTCTCCCTCTCTCATTACTAAAATTCGATCACTGATATTAATAACCTCAGGCAAATCTGAAGTGATTAATATTATCCCGATTCCCCGGTTGGAAATTTCATTTAAGTATCTGTAAATTTCCTGTTTGGCCCCAACATCGACTCCTCTGGTCGGTTCATCAACAATCAAAACCTCGGGGTTAGTGCCAACCCATTTACCAAGGAGCACTTTTTGCTGGTTTCCTCCGGAGAGATTTCTAACCTTCTTCTCAATGCTGGGTGTAACTATATTATATTTTTCAACAATTTCTCTGCTGAACTCTCCTATTTTTTTATCCTGCATTAAACCCAGACTGCCCCGGGCAAAATTTTTCAAAACTGAAGATACAAGATTTTCTTTGACATTCATATTTAATAATAAACCTTTGCTGTGCCTGTCTTCTGTGAGGTAGGAAATGCCATTACTCATAGCTTGAATCGGTTTATTGATTTTAAGGCTTTCCCCCTTGAGAACAATTTCCCCTTCACTCTTTTTGCCAATTCCAAAAATAGCTTCAGCCATCTCTGTTCTGCCTGAACCAACCAGGCCAAAAATCCCTAAAATTTCACCCTTTAAAAGAGAAATATTAATATCATTAAAATCAGGACCGGAAAAATTTTTAATTTCAAAGTATTTTTCGCCAATTTCTTTTTCCTCAGAGGCATAAAAACTATCCAGCTCTTTTCCAACCATCATTTTGACCAGGTCATTTTCATTAACATCTTCAACGTCTTCTGTCCCCACATATTTTCCGTCTCTTAAAACTGAAACTCTGTCACAGATATCAAATACTTCCTGTAAACGATGAGATATATATATAATTGCCATTCCTTCATCTTTTAATTTGAGCAGCAGATTAAAAAGGCGGTCTATTTCACCACGGCTCAATGAAGAGGTAGGTTCATCCAGAATTAAAACTTCCGGGTCTTTGGAAAGTGCCTTTAAAATTTCAATCAACTGCCTGTCACCGGTGCTTAAACTCCCAACTTTTGTGTCTGGATCGAACTTTAGATCAAAAATGTCCAGCAGTTCTTCCGTCCTTTTATTTAATTTCTTTTTATCTATAAAGCCAAGTTTATTAACTGGCTGTCTGTTAACAAATATATTTTCAGCAATTGACATATTATTCACCAGAGACAGCTCCTGAAAAACCACACCAATTCCGTACTCTGAAGCCTTATGGGGTTTAAATTCTTCAACCCTTTCTCCCTTGATAAAAATTTTGCAGGAATCAGGAGTGCAAATGCCGCCAAATATATGAATTAAAGTGCTTTTCCCTGCTCCATTTTCACCGACAAGAGCATGGATTTCTGCTTTCTTTAAATTAATTTTAACTGCATCAAGAGCCTGAACTCCAGGATAAGCTTTACTTACATTCTCAGCCTCCAGAACCAGTTCCTGGCTGCCTGTTTCTTCTTTACTATTACTCATAGTTACAGCTCCTTCAGGTAACATATTTCTTCTTTATGGGATAAAGCAGGGGAGAGTTCTCTCCCCTGCAGTTGGAGTTCTTAACGTCTTATGCTAATTAATCACGCTGGAAATACTGGTAATTATTTTCATCTACGAGGATAACACCTGTATCTATTTCAGTAGGTGTGCCTGTAACTCCAGCAGCTTCGTTATCAGAGGTGATCTCCGGTACATTACCTGTGTTTAAATTATGCATCAGCTGCAAACCGTAATATGGCATGAGAGCAGTTTGCTGGGCAATTGAAGCAGTTATAATACCCTGTTCTATATAACTTAGAGTTTCTTCATCTCTATCCATGGAAATTATAACAACTTCACCAATTCTACCTGCTTCCATAACTGCAGTAGCTGCTCCGACTCCTCCGGCAGCTTCTACACAGGCAATACCATCAAGATTGGGAAATCTTTCTAAAATTGAGGAAGCAGCACTGGCAGCTACAACTTCGTCACTCTCTGTATTGGCAATTTGAACTATTTCAATATCATATTCTTCTAAAGCAGCCTGGTATCCATCGACTCTTTCTTCCAGATTAGGCTGACCGGGAAGTGTTAGTAAGCCAATCTGACCTTCTCCATCTAAAAGCCTTGCCATTTCCTGTCCACCCATATAACCGGCTTCGAAGTTGCCGGTACCTACAAAGGCTAACCTATCCGAACCAGGAAGGTCAGAATCAAGAGTAACAACAGGAATCCCCTGTGCTACTGCATCATTAACAATGGGATTCAACATTTCATCAAAGCCTACAACAAGAAGGCCATCTGGATTCATTGCAATTGCCTGTTCCAGGGTGTCTGCCATTGCCGCCAGATCTGCATCTGCAGGTCCCATATACCTGGTTTCCACGCCCATATGTTCTCCGGCAACCTCTAAACCCATTTGGTGGTCATAAAAATAATCAAGTGCGCTTAACATTGATACTTGAATATAAAGATAATCTTCTTCAGCCTGAGCCTGTCCGGTAAAGCCAACCAGAGCCATTGTAAAAATAAGAACTGTAATTAAAGCCAGTGAAATTTTAGTTTTCATTTTTTTGCCTCCATCTTTTTTTTTAAAAAAAAGAAAATAAATCTTCTGCTGACAATGCCAATACAACTTTACTTCATAAATAAATTATAAGTTTTTCAAATCACCTCCCTGTTACAATTTTTCTCGACCAATAATGTTAAAGTATCTAATTGAAGTATAAGCTT
>PWHA01000240.1 GCA_003554685.1 Halanaerobiaceae bacterium | reverse complement strand
TTAACCAAGCCCTTGCGCCGCAAGCCCGGGGCAAGTGATTGGGAAGAAATGGAATGGGATGAGGCTCTTGAAGTTATTGCCAAGAAGTTTAAGGAAACTCGTGATGAAACGTTCATTGAACAAGAAAACGGTGTTACCGTAAACCGCACCGATGCCATTAACTGGCTCGGTAGCGCTTTCTGTAACAATGAGGAAAACTATCTGTTTAAGAAAATCATAAGTGGATCGGGCATAGTGAATTTTGATCACTGTGCTCGTCTCTGACACTCCTCTACGGTCACCGGTCTCGGTGCCACGTTTGGTAGGGGAGTTATGACCAACCACATGATTGATTACAAAAATAGTGATGTTTTAATGAATATTGGCGGTAATACCGCCGAAAACCATCCCATCACTATGAAATGGATAGAAAAAGCGCGCGAGGAACGAGGGGCCAAGCTTATTTGTGTCGACCCTCGCTTAACCCGGACCGGTGCGGTAGCCGATCTTTACGTGCCTATTCGTCCAGGCACCAACTGTGCCTACCTGGGCGGATTAATCGCTTACATACTTGACAATAATCTCTATCATGAAGAATACGTTAAACATTATACAAATGCTACCTATCTGGTTAATGAAGACTTTGACTTCGATAACGTAACCGGTCTCTTCTCAGGTGTGCAAGATAATCCTGCCCGGAATGCTAAGGCATATGATTTAAGCACCTGGCAGTATCAGACCGATGAGGACGGCGAAATCCTCACAGATCCGGATATGCGCGATGAAAACTGTGTATTGCAGGTCATGAAGCGGTTCTACCAGGATTACAACCTGGAAAATATTAGCGAAATAACCGGGTGCCCGATAGATACACTGGAAGAATCTTACCGCCTGTACGCTACTACCGGCGCACCTGAAAAAGCAGGTAATATTCTTTATGCCATGGGTATAACCCAGTTTTCTCACGGTACCCAGTCCGTCCGGTCAGTAGCCGTACCGCAGCTGCTGCTTGGCAATATTGGACGTCCGGGCGGCGGGGTAAATGCCCAGCGCGGCCAGTCCAACGTGCAGGGTTGCTGCGACATGGGTATCCTTTACCACATCTTAACAGGGTACATGCCTGTGCCACAGCGGGATGCACATCCCACCCTTGATGACTACAATGAAGCAGTTCCGGTAGGCGGTTACTGGGTAAACAGGCCCAACTTTATGAACAGCATGTTAACGGCCTGGTGGCCGGAGCAAAGCCTGAACGATGCCTACCACTACTTGCCCAAACTTGATGGAACAGATCGTTCCCATATCGGACAGTATTACCGGATGGGTCAAGGTGAAGTTAAAGGGCTTATTTGCTGGGCGGACAACCCGGCAGTCAGTGGACCAACAGCCGGTGATAAACGCAAATACCAGGCCTTGCTTGACTGGATGGTGGTTGTGGATCTGTTTGAAAATGAAACTGCAGCCTTCTGGAAGGCACCCGACATGAACCCGGCAGAAATTGATACCGATGTCTTTCTGCTTCCCGCTGCCGCTGCTTATGAAAGAAATGGGTCTAAGACGAACAGCAGTCGCTGGATCCAGTGGCAAGAAAAAGTGCAAGAGGCTCCCGGTGAAGCAAAACCGGATCTCTGGATTGCCGATAAATTATTTAAGGCTATCCGGAAAGAATACGAAGAAAATGGTGGGGTATTCCCTGATCCCATCCTCAATATGAACTGGGATTACGGGGAAGAAGCAGATTCCAGAGAGGGGGCCATGGAGATCAACGGCTACCGTGTTGCTGACGGTCAGCTTCTCAGCAGCTTTGGTGATTTAAGAGATGACGGTAGCACCGCCTGTGGCAGCTGGATTTACACCGGTTTCTACAGTGATCCAGATAATCCAGCCACCAAACGCCGCATTGCGGAAAAAGAAGGGATTGGCCTGAATACCCAGTGGACTTTTGCCTGGCCTGCCAACCGGCGCATTGTTTACAACCGCGGCTCCGCAGACCCGCAGGGTAATCCGTGGAATCCCGAATTTCCTCTCTTCAAATGGGTAGACGGCCAGTGGGATATGATGGATGTGCCTGATTTTAATGCTAATATTCCGCCTGAAGAATCGGCTGAATCAGCATTTATCATGTTACCGGAAGGTAAGGGTCGGCTTTTTGCTAATGCTCATGGTGGGGCGGGGGGAACTTCAAATGATTCCCCCATGCCCATCCACTATGAACCAGCAGAAAGTCCGGTAGCAAACCTGTTATACCCGCAGGCTACTTTTAACCCGATCAGCCAGCGCTGGTACCCGGTCGAAGAACACTTTGGAGATGTTGAACAGTATCCTTATATTATCTCAACCTACAGGGTTACCGAGCACTACCAGACTGGTAGCGTAACGCGGAACATGCCCTGGCTGGTTGAAGCCATGCCGGAACTGTTTATTGAACTAGATCCCACTTTAGCTGAAGAAAAAGGAATACAAAACGGCGACATGGTTGAAATAGAGGGTAAGAGAGGAAAAATTCAAGCAAAAGCTTGTGTTACCAGCAGAATCAAGCCTTACAATGTGAATGGAAGAACAGTCCATGTGGTCGGTTTGCCCTTCCACTGGGGATTCATGGGAATGTCTAAGGGAGATATAACCAATGATTTGGCCCCCTCCATAGGTGATCCCAACAGTACCATTCCTGAGTTCAAGGCATTTTTGTGCGATATAAGGAGGGTAGGATAAATGGCAAATTCAATTTGTTTAATTGACACCTCCAAGTGTATGGGCTGCCGGGGCTGCCAGGTTGCTTGCAAGCAGTGGAACCAGTTGCCTGCTGAAGAAACTGCTTTTACAGGTAGTTATGAGAACCCTCCGCGGTTTTCGGCGGATACCTGGCTCAAGGTGGCATTCAAAGAACATGATAGAGAAGATGGCAATGTGGATTGGTATATGGCTAAGCTGGGCTGTATGCACTGCACTGATGCAGCCTGCATGCAGGCCTGTCCTGCCGGTGCAATTTACCGCAGTGATGAAGGCACGGTAAATATTGATGAAGTTAAATGCATCGGCTGCAACTACTGTGTAACAGCCTGTCCTTTCCACGTAGTTGGGTTTGACCGCTTGACCAATAAAGCTCGAAAGTGTACATTCTGTCACGATCGACTGGTCAGCGGACTGGAACCCTCCTGTGCAAAAGCCTGTCCAACAGGAGCAATCCCCTTCGGTGATCGGAAACAGTTGATTGACAGGGCGGTTAACCGGGTAGATTACCTGAAAGCAAGAGGGAAGAATGCCCAGATTTACGGCATCGACGAACTTGACGGCACCGCCATGCTTTATGTTTTGGCCGATAATCCGGAGAAATACGGCTTACCGGCTGATCCCCAGGTCCCTGTACAGACCAGGATCTGGAACGCTATCTTCAAACCTCTGCGCCTGTTTGTTGTGGTAGCCGTGGCCTTTGGCCTGTGGGCCAACCGTTCCCAGACCAGGGAAATTGAGCAGGCAAAACGTGGTGAAAAATAACTTAGATTACCGGGAGGTGAATTCAGGTGGAAGTTAAGACATTTCAAGGTGGGGCCCACATACCTCAC
>PWHA01000174.1 GCA_003554685.1 Halanaerobiaceae bacterium | reverse complement strand
TAAAGCTTTCCACCACCCGGCGCATATCTTCCACAGATAGTTGAAGCAGATTATCTGCCACCGCCTGGCTGACCCGGTCCTGCAGCAGACCGGCCAGATTTTCTTCAATTATTTCCAGAAAGAAGTCTGTCATTCGGTCCTGATAATCAGCAATCATCTCCAGTCTGGTTAATAACCGGGAGGGGCTGGTCCTACCCTGTTCTTCCAGCCAGCAGACAATTTCCTCTTCCAGAAAATCAGAAATCTCCCGGGCCAGACTGAGATTTGCCTGAAAATTAGAAAGACCGAGAGGCCTGTCACTCAGATATTCAGATAAAACAGATTCCAGTTCCTCTGCCAGCCGGGTAATTCTCTTCTGATCCTGGAGAATGGTTCCGGCTCCTTTTTCCAGGGCCCGGAAAACCGGGCTGTCCCTGTCTGCAGCAAACAATACCTCATTCACTTTATTCTGCAGCAGATCTGCTGTTTTGGAAGAACTTAAGAGATCTCCTGTCAAAGAAGCAAGCACCACTGGAGTTTCCTCTGCCAGAAGTTCAGGAAGCCTGTCACCCAGAAGATCTGCCGGGGTTATGTCTGACAGTATTGCAGGAAGTTCTCCGGCAACACCTCCCCGGGAAAAACTGCTGTCAGCAAAATTTTTTAGCCTCTGCTGGAGAAAATCATACCAGACCTCTTCCTCCAGAAGGCCGAGTTCAGCCAGCCGGTAAGCCAGCCAGCCCAGGCTATTTTTTTCGAAAATTTCAGTCAATTGTTCGGCCAGATCGCTGGCCATCCGGGTGATTTTTTCATCGCCGGCCATACCCGTCATCACGCTGCCAATTATTCCGTAACGGCGAGCTATATTTCCCTGAAGTGCCCTGTAGAGAATCTGCTTGATGTTATTGCGCAACCCCCGGCCTTCAGCCAGCACCTCACCGATGACCCGATCAACCCTCTCTTCCAGTTCATTCCTGTGATCATCCAGCCAGAGAAGCAGTTCCTCAATTATTTCGGGCAGTTTTTCTTCTAACAGGGGGGCCAGGGTATCAGTCCAGCTTTCTTCAAATAACTCGGGCAGGGTTAGATTAATTTCCTGGAAAGAATTAAAAAGGGCTGCCAGCAAGTTCTGGCCTATCTCCCGGCCGGTATCGGTCTCCAGAAAATCAAGCACCAGCTGCCCCAGCCCGGTTTGTGAATTTACCGCTTCACCTGCCTGATAGATCTCGTCCAGGGGAGTATTAAAAATTTTTTCCAGCTTATTTTCAACAAATTTTTCCAGCTGAAGCTGCTGGAAAAAATCAATCAGGACTTCATTTAGCTCTCCCTCTCTTTTTTCCAGTTCCTCCTGGCAGTCCTCGATAAAATCTCTCAAAGCCTGCTGCTGACTGTCCTCCTGACGAAGAATATTGAGCAGATTAAGCAAAACAGGAGCCAGTTCTCCGACTGTCTGAGGATCCTCCAGGAGGGAGTCAAAAAGCTTCAGGCAGTTCTGCAAAATTTCCTGAAACTGCCCGGAACTTACAGCATCATCCAGGGTGCTGTTTTCAGCCAGGGCGGTCAAAATTTCAGCCATAAATTCAGGCTGGCTTAATATCTCGGCCAGACCCCGGCAGCTTTCCTGATAACCGGGAATATCCTGCCAGTCAATCTCTTCCAGGTCCTCCTTCAGGCGGAGGAAAACCACTTCCTCCAGCAGACGGGAAATTTCCTGTCGGAACTCCGGCCGCTCCAGTTCTCCGGCAATGGTATTGTAGTTAATTATTTTGTCTTCCACCAGATCACTTAAATTAATTATAAACTCTTCTCTGGTTTCTTCCAGAACCCCGCCAAAGGGCCCGATTTTTCTGAAGAGCATTCGGACCGCAATATCATTGGTTATGTATCCGGTGGCAGCACCTGCCAGTCCATTTAAAAGTAAACTCAGCAGATTCATTGAATCCCCCCAGCCTGAGCTCTATTGTCGATCTTTTCAGACATGTCTACTGCCAGACCTGCTGTTAGTACAATCTGAAGCCGTAGAAAAACTTCCCCGCAGGAAAAACTTACCTGCAAACTGACCAAACCGAGATCCGGTTTCAGCTACTGTCACTGCTGTCTGAAAGAAATTTACAGCAGCCAGCATTTTGCAAAAAATCTGCCGGCTGACTTCCGGAAGTTAATCATTCGCCGGGCTCTGCTCTCTCTGCCAGTCCAAAATCCCGAGCAATTACAGCAGCAGCCTTTTCTTTCTGTCCGGCCGGAACCAGCCAGCTGATCTTGATCTCTGAAGTGGTAACCAGCAGTATATCTACCTCCCGATCGGCCAACAGCCGAAATACCCGGGCTGCTACCCCGGGCTGGGATCTCATGCCCGGACCGACAACCGAAATTTTACTGACATCCTTCCGAAACCACCAGTCCTTAATCTGCCACTTCTCTCGGTTCCGTCCAATAATCTTGCGGGCCTGTTCCAGATCGGTGCCGGGAATGGTGAAACTGAGGTGCATACTGCCATTTTTATCCCTGAGCTGGGATATCATATCTACATTGATCTCGGTCTCAGCCAGACTGGAAAAGACAGCGGCCAGACCGGCTGAAGTGCCCGGCATATTGCGGAGGGTTATTTCTATATCTTCATCGCTGACTGCCAGTCCGGTGACAATGCTGGCTTCCAGATAATCAATGCCCCCGTTGATTACTGTGCCCCGGCGGCTCGAACAGCTGCGTCCTACATAAAGGGGAACTTCATATTTTTGAGCCAGTTCCACTGCCCGGGGGTGGATGACCTCAGCTCCCAGGCTGGCCATTTCCAGCATCTCTTCATAGGAAATCCTCTCCAGCTTCCGGGCCTGAGTTAAAATGCCAGGATCGCAGGTATATATGCCGTCAACATCGGTATATATTTCACACCTGGCCTCCAGCTTGGCAGCCAGAGCCACAGCCGAGGTATCACTGCCGCCCCGGCCCAGAGTGGTATATTCATTGTTTTCCGCCACGCCCTGATAGCCGGCCACCACCGGTATTTTGCCGGCAGCAAGTTCCTGATGCAGCCTGGCGGTATCAATATCAATGATCCGGGCCTTTTGATGGCTGCTGGTAGTTGTCATATTCAGCTGAGCGGCGGTAAAGGAGACTGCCTCCAGATCCAGCTCCTGGAGGGCCAGAGAAAGCAGGGCAATTGAAATCTGCTCTCCAGTATTAAGCAGCATATCAAGCTCCCGGGGATCAGGATCGCTGCTTACAGCCCGGGCCAGCTCCAGCAGCTCATCGGTGGTATTACCCATGGCCGAAACAATTACCACTATGCCCAGGTTATCCTGCTTGCGCTTTCTGATCTGCCCGGCTACCTGCTTGATTTTATCGACTGTCGAAAGAGAACTTCCACCAAACTTTTGAACCACAATCTCCATCCCTATTCCTCCATCCAGAGTTCAACACAAACGGTTACAAAGTAAGTTATATAGTTATAAAGTTATAAAGTTAAAAATTCCGGCACAGCCTGAGACACAGCCTGAAACACAGCCTGAGAAAAAATTAGATAACTATCCCATCTCATTACTTGAATTTTACCGGCTGACCGATTTAATTTCTATATT
>PWHA01000009.1 GCA_003554685.1 Halanaerobiaceae bacterium | reverse complement strand
AGTGGGGTGACGATGAGGCCATCATCAGGCTGATCAGGGATATTGCCCATCGACAGGGTTTTGGAAACCAACTGGCGGAGGGAGCTCTGAAAACGGCCCGGGAACTGGGAGTTGACGATATAGCCATGCAGGTTAAAGGAGTTGAACTGCCGGCTTATGATCCCCGAAGTTTATGGGGGATGGGACTGGCTTATGCTACTGCCAGCAGAGGCGGCTGTCATCTTCGCTCCTTTACCCCGGGAGCCGAGCTGGAAGGCCTGGGGGGTGGCAGATATTCTCCTCAGGGCAAAGCAGAATTTGTTTATCAAGATCAAAATATCAGAACTACCTTTGAAGCTGCCGGTCAGTGTTTTACCGCTACTGCAGCGATCACTCCCGAATTTTATGCCAGGCTTCTCTCAGCCGTAACCGGTTTTGATTTTGGGGAAGAGGATCTCTATGAAATTGGCGAAAGAGTGTATAATCTGGAAAGATTGCTGGCAGTGCGGGAAGGCTACGATGACAAATCAGATACCCTGCCCGGCAGGGTTTTTCAGGAGGAAATTCCGTCAGGGCCAGGAGAGGGATATAAACTGGAAAAAGAGGCCTTTAAAGCAATGCTGAAAGAATATTATCAGCTGCGAGGCTGGGATGAAAAAGGCAGACCGCTGCCTGAGAAGCTTGAAAAGTTGGGCCTTAAATAGCCAGCCGGTTGATTTTTGATATATATCAGAAGTTGCGGCATGACTTAAAATGTCAACAGATTTTCTTAATCCAAACTACTGGCGGATTAAGCAAAAAAATATGGGAATTTTATAAAAGGGGGGATTAATGGCATACTGGCAGGGGCTAAAAGGGAAAGAAAAATGCTGCAAAAAACTCAGGGAAAACTAATTATCATTTTCTTCATTTGAAATCTGTTTCTGAAATCTGTTTTTTTAGAATAATTTTAAAAACTGGCTAATGTCACAAGAAACATGAAATAACACTTTGAGAGATAGAAACTATTATTTAATTTATCTGGGGGAATAAAAATGAAAAAACTTGCGCTACTCTTTTTGATAACGGCCTTTCTCTTTACTGGAATGGCCCTGGAGGTACAGGCTGACAGGCCCTATGAAGGTGAAACAATCAGAGTTCTAGTCTGGAGAGATGCCTTAACTGAAGCGGTAATCGGTAGAGTTGAAGACTTTGAAGAAGCTACAGGAATGGAAGTTATTATTGATGACCTTCCGACAGATGCTCTGACTGAAAGGGTGGCTGTTAATCTGACGGGAGAAACTGGAGAATATGATCTAGTTGCCATTGATGAACCCTTTACTCCTAGATTCCATGATTACCTGCTTCCCTATGCTGAATGGCCGGAAGGACAGGTTTTTACCAAAACAAACACAGATGATCTGGTTCAGGCTGCTGTTGATGGTGGAACTTTCATGGGCGAACTTGCTGGTATTCCTGTAAATGCCAATGTTTATATGTTTGTCTTCAGGCAGGATTTGATTGATGATTCTGATAATCAGGAAGCCTTTGAAGAGGAATATGGCTATCCTCTCAGCAACCCAACTACCACTGATGAAATGCTTGACGTAGCCGAGTTTTTCCACAACCCTCCTGAAATGCATGGATTTGCCCCCTTTACTGTAACCGCTGAAGGAGCTACCGTGGAGGCTATCTGGGTGCTCAACACCTTTGGGACACAGATTCTTGATGAGGATCTTAATCTGGTACTGGATCGAGATAAAGCCATCGAAGCCTTTGAATTTTACAAAGAATTGATGAATTATGCCCCTCCTGGAGCTGACAACTTTGGCCATCCAGAAACCATTTCAAATATGAATGCCGGTCATCTCTTCATGACACTGCAGTGGCCTGCAATTATAGCCGGCCATGAGGACCCCGAAGAATCCCTGGCTGCCGGCAATCTGGGTTATGAAACAGCGCCTGCCGGTCCCACAGGAGAGTCCTCCGGGGTAACAGGTACCTGGATTCTGGGCATGCCTAGAGTTTCAGAAAATCAGCAGGCTGCTGCTGAATTTGGCTACTGGTGGACCAGCGAGGAAGCTCATGATGTGCTGATTCATGAAGGTATGAGCCCTGTAAGAACTTCCTATCTGGAAGATGAGGAACTACAGGATGTATTCCCCTGGTATGTAGGTCAGCTGAAAAACTTTGAAATAGCAGATACCAGACCGAGATATCACCACTATACAGAAGTCAGTGATGTGATAATGGAATACTTCAATCGAGCTGTTACCGGAGATATGCCCGTTGCAGAAGCTGTTGATGCTATGATGGATGGCATTGAAAATGTCTTAAACTAAGCAGAAAAAGCATAAATATGTAATCCAGATGATGCCGCCGGGTGAAACCGGCGGCATCATACAAAGTAAAAGGCAGGTAATTTTTATGAGTGAAAAAAAATTAATGAGTAAGAAGAAATTCTCAGAGAGATTTGGCCATCTGGGATTTCTGGGTCCGGGAATGATATTTTTATTTCTGGTATTGATATATCCTCTGGCCTATTCGCTGCGCTTATCACTATATAGATTTTCTCTGACCGATGCCACTCAGAGATGGTTTATGGGACTTGAGCAGTATATAGGCCTACTAACTGATGCCCCCTTCCTGCAGTCACTTTATCTTCACCTGGCTTTCATTGTTATTTGTGTATTTTTCCAGCTGGTCATTGGACTGCTGGTGGCATTATTTTTAAACAGAGACTTTTATGGAGATCGGGTGGTGCGTTCTCTGCTTTTAATACCTGTTTTTATTCTGCCGGTTGTTTCCGGTCTGACATTTCGTTTTATGTATAATCCTCAGTATGGTGCCATTAACTGGCTGCTGGGACTGGTTGGATTCGGGCCGATAGAATTTTTAAGCAGGGGTGACACTGCTTTCATTTCGATTATTATTCAGGATATCTGGAGAATGTGGCCCTTCATGTTTATGATAATCTATTCAGGACTCCAGGCTTTACCAAGAGAGCCCTTTGAAGCTGTTAAAATTGATGGGGCTTCCAAATTTCAAGAATTATTTTATTTAACAATTCCTATGCTAAAACCAACAATTGTGGTGGCAATAATTTTAAGAACTATAGATGTACTAAAGGTTTTTACCGAAGTTTTTGTCATGACCGGAGGTGGACCAGGAAGAGCAACCACCCTGTTGTCAATCCATATATATCGCAATGCTTTCTCCTTTTTCAATATGGGATATGCAGCGGCTTCTTCCTATGTAATGGTTTTGCTGGCTATGGCTATCTCTGTAATATTAATTAAAAAGGTATATGCCTAATATAAAGTAACTTAAAGAAGGGAGGTAATTAATTTGGAAAGGGGATTTTTTGACAGATCAGTAGGCCGGATAATTTTTTACCTGCTGGTTTTACTGCTGCTTGTGCTTCAGCTTTTCCCGATATATATAATTATTTCTACCAGCTTTCAGAGTAATCTTGACATCTGGGCTTCTATGTCTCCATTTGAGAGCTTTACACCCACCCTGGATAATTACAGATATGTTTTATTTCGTCGACCCTTTTTGCAAAGAATTAGAGTAAGTATTATTGTAGCAGTTTTTACTACGATTTTTT
>PWHA01000313.1 GCA_003554685.1 Halanaerobiaceae bacterium | reverse complement strand
TAAAGCTGCATCTTATCAATATTAAACCTGCCGCTTTACTTTAATTACCCCATCTTAAAACAGCTTTTCTGAAATAGCCTGACACAGCAGCATCCTTGATTTCGATTTCCAGTTCTCCACCCTCTCCAGCTGAAATCCGTTTATAACTTACACCCCAGCCAACAATATCCCAGTCAGACCATTCATCACTGGTAGCTAAATTGGCCCCTCTCAAATTCAGATGGCTTAAAGATATATTATCTGAAAATGCATATTTGGCATCCATTTCTCCCAGACCCAATTCCAGGTTTTCCGAAAGCAGAGCCAGGGACCAGTTCTCAAAGATTTCAGCAAATGACAGACCTGTATAATTTTCAATAGCAGTCCTGGGATCCGCTCCCGACCTGCTGATGCTTGCTAAAATATCCCTGCCAAAATTATCGTAAAGATATCTGACAAACAAATTGCTGGCTCCATAATCGCTCGGGCTGTGCTGCCAGTTAATTAAGGAGGTGGACCAGGGTTCATCAAAAAAACTGGCCTCTTTAAACCAGCTCACACCCTGTTCAAAACCATACCCTGCAATATCTTCAGCAAGTCCGGAGAAACCCTCATTTATCCACAAATCATCAATATAATACCTGCCGGCCAGTACTTTTTCATTGAAAAACAGCATATGTTGAAATTCATGGGCTATAACCCCGGCGGTATAATTCTGAGCCATTTCACTATTTATATAGATAATCTTGCGTTCATTTGACTCCGGAACATAATCTCGGGAATATAAATCACCCGCCGAAAAATATCCTCCAAAATCCATCTCACTGAAGAGAATATTAACCCGGGGATCTCTATCCTTTAAAACTTCAAAAGTTTCCGGAGCTGGTTCCCTGCCAAAATAGCTTCTAAGAGACTGATAGCTATTTTCAAACATATTGAGATAAAACTCAACCTCACTAGAGCTGATTTTGCCCTGGCTCTCTTCCGTAATCCAGAGAAGAGCCTTATCATTCTTGCCAGTTAAAGTCGCCTTTCTTTCACCCCGATTCATTATTTTAAAATACTCCTCATCTCCAATCTGGGGAGCAGAAGCCGGCCTGACGCTTTTGCCGGGAATCAGGGCTATCTCTTCATGATTTCTGAGAATTTCTCTTTCTCTGATTTGAAGCTCACTGTCTCCTGAACCACAGAGAAATTCAGCATAAGCAGCCTCAATCTCAATTTCTTCACCCAGCAAATCATCACTAAAAAACAGGGATTCTGCCATTGGTTCAAAATAACTGGTGGTCAGCACCCCGGTATCATGATAAACACCACTATCATTTCTGGGGAATAAAACCAGATAAATATTTTCCTCTTCTCCATAGGCAGGTAAAGTTAGCTTGTTATACCCCTCATTAAGCTCAAAAGACTGCAGTATCTTAAGATCTAATATTTCAAAAACAGCTGAAACTTCTTTATCCTCATTTAACTCAATCTTTGTCTCCCTGCTGTATTTATCCTCAACATCCCCCAGCCATTCAGTAAATTCCCAGCCATCCTCCGGGGCTGCCTTTAAATCAACTTCACTTCCTGCTTTAAACTTAAATTCTCCCTCTCCCGGTTCCAGTATTTCTCCTTCACCTTCAACTTCTATTTTAAGTAAGTATTCCTTTTCTTCCTCCTGCTGCTCCTCTTCCTCTTCATCTTCCTTCTGCTCGTCTTCATCTTGATCCCCTTCGTCCCCATCCTCATCCTGCTCACCGCTGTCGTCATCCTCTTCTTCCCCGTCCTCATCCTGCTCATCTTCATCACTGTCGTCGTTATCCTTCTCATCCTCATCTTCATTCCCATCGTCATTTTCATCTCCATCCTGATCCTCTTCTTCCCCATCCTCATCTTCATCCTGCTCTTCCTCTTCACCCTCATCATCTTCCTGACCGTCTTCTTCCTCTTGTTCCTCCTCTTGCTCCTGCTCTTCTTCCTCTTCCACTGTCACTTCTATACCTGCAGTTAATTCATCAGGATTAATTATGTTTTCTTTTAACTTCAATTCCCCTTCTATCCAGTAATCCCCGGCCTCACTGCCATTGTAATTTCCTTCCTGCCAGATTACTTCCAGATCCTTATTTGAGTTATCCTCCAGAATAACCCCGATCTTATCCGGCAAATCCAGATCCTGAAAAATTGTACCATGAGCTGCATTTATATCAGGTATATCTTCTATCTCCGTTATTTTTAGTGTTTCTTCTTCCTCTTCTTCTTTTATCTCTTTAAATACAGCCGAAACTTCTTTATCTTCATTAAGCTCTATCTTCGTTTCACTGCTGTTCTTATCCTCTACATCTCCAATCCATTCAGTAAATTCCCAGCCTTCATCTGAAACTGCCTTTAAATCAACTTCACTTCCTGCTTCAAAATCAAATTCTCCCTCTCCCGGCTCCAGAACTTCTCCTTCACCTTCAACTTCTATTTTAAGTAAGTATTCCTTTTCTTCATCCTGCTCCTCTTCCCCATCATTTTCCTGCTCTTCATCTTCATCCCCATCATCATTTTCATCTCCATCCTGATCCTCTTCATCCCCGTCCTCTTCTTCATCCTGATCCTCTTCATTCCCATCCTCATCTTCATCCTGATCCTCTTCATCCCCGTCCTCTTCTTCCTGACCGTCTTCTTCCTCCTGTTCCTCCTCTTCCTGCTCCTGTTCCGCTTCAATCACCACTTCGATACTTACAGCAGTACTTAATGTTTCATAAGCAGCTGTACCTTCAAATATGTATAAACCGGTTTCATTCTGATCATAATTTTCATCGGCACCATTCTTATCCCAGGTCACATCAGCAGTTGTCTCAGTCCCATTGCTGAGTTTGATATCAACCTGATCTCTTTTATTTTCAAGTTTATTTATGACTTCCGATTTCTCTATTCCCTGTTCAATAATTAAAGGCTCCAGCTCAGACACTTCATCAATTATTACTTCTGGTTCAGGATTTAAATCATCCTGAAAGTCACAACTCACCAGTCCAAGGGCAAAAGCAATAATCAATAATAAAACAGCTATTCTTTTATTCCTAATATTCCTGGTATTCCTGGTATTCCTGGCAATATTCAAGATTCCTCTCTCCTCTATGAACCAGACTCTGAACCAATTAAATATCAGCTCATCCTAGCATCTCTTATCTTTCCCGCTATAATTTCCCAACTATAATTTTCCCTGAAGAATAAGGTTATGTATCATAACAAAATAATTATATTGTTTGAATTTGTTTGAAAATATTAAAGCTATTATAAGTAAACCAGGCTCTCAGCTTCAAAATTTTTAAAATAAGTTAGCCTTATCATAAATTATCCTCTCAGTTATTCTTAACAGGCATCCAGATGTCATAAATTTACTGCTATTCATTCAATCCGCTGACAGTCCCTGCAGCTTCACCAACTTTAACCACAATTTCATTAATATCTCCCGTGCTCAAATTCTCCAGCTTTATATCCTCAGCTGTTCCGGTACCAACCTGCAAACTCTTAACCCCCTGGGAACCGGAAAAATCAACACTGCCCAGGTTAAATTCCTCACTTAATCCCAAAGATAAGTCTTTAAATTCTATCACCACC
>PWHA01000024.1 GCA_003554685.1 Halanaerobiaceae bacterium | reverse complement strand
TGAATACAGGAGATTTACATTGAATACAGGAGATTTACATTGAATACAGGAGATTTACATTAAAACACAAGTGCAGTTTGGGATAAAGGATTATGATTCCAGTCGATATAATAATAAAAAAGAATTTGATTCAAGACCGAAGTTAAAATCTCTGGCATAACCAGGAACATAACAAGGATCTCACTAAGATCTCAATAAAAAGTGTAGCGAAAATTACTTTTGCAGAGCAATCACATTTTTGATTTTATTAAAAACACACTAATATATTAAAAACACACTAACATATTGATTATAAGAATATACTAAAATACCAGCAATATCAAACGGTAATGGTCCAGCATTATCAAGTATCAACATTTATTACAGTTATTACAGTGATGTATTAACATGTTAATATTAGCATGCCAATGTTATCTAATAATATACAAATAATATCTAAATTACTATTAAATTCCTGCCAGCAAGTTCAGCTCAGGATATCAGGTTTAACCATATTGATAAATTAATTCAGAAACTAAAAATCTAATCCTGGTCCCCGTTTATTTCAGCCCGAATTAGCCCGACACAGCAAATTCAACCCAGGACCACCGCATCAGGTTAAGCGAAAGCTTAAGCCCAGAAAACTCAGGCCAGCTCCCGGCGCAAGAGATCGGCCCGGCTGATATCCCGCTGAGCTGCTATCATCTCCTGTGAGCAGCAGTACTGCAGATGGGCCGGGCGGGTCAGAATCAAAAGCTCCAGCAGCTTCTTTCTTTCCAGGGGAACAAGATCATAATAGACTCCGAGCAACAGCAGGGAAATAAGCTTAACCGCTTCCATGCTGTCTATCTGATAGGCATGCTTCAGGACCCCGAAGGCCCGCATGATTTTATCCTTAATCTTAAATTCCTGCTTGTTGATAAGCTCATCCCGGGCCTGGCGCTCGTGATCCTTAATCTGACTCAGAATACTTTCCAGGTTATCGATAATCTCCTCCTCGGAGCGCCCCAGGGTCACCTGATTGGAAAGCTGATAGATGCTGCCTTCAGCTTCGCTGCCCTCGCCATAAATTCCCCGAAAGGTCAGCCCGAACTTGCCGATGCTGCCGAGCAGCTTCTTGATGCTGCCGGCCAGCGACAGACCCGGCAGATGGAGCATCACCGAGGCCCTGAGCCCGGTCCCGAGATTGGTGGGACAGGCGGTCAGATAACCATACTGACGGTCAAAAGCAAAATCCAGCCTTTCATCCAAGAGATCATCATAGCTGCTGGCCTCATTCCAGCCCGCCCTGAGATCCTCTCCCGGGCTGATAAATTGCAACCGCAGATGATCCTCCTCATTAACCATAATGCTGATGGTCTGCTCCCGGTTAATATAGGCCGCCCGGCCAGTCAACGACCGGCTCTGCTGCCGGCTGATAAGATGCCTTTCCACCAGCACCTGCTTCTCCAGCTGATCCATCTCCTCCAGGTCAAAACGGAACAGCCCGGTCCGGCCGAACTCCAGCAGCATCTCACCGACCGAGTCATCGATCTCCTCCAGAACCTGCTGTCCCGCCCGATTGGGAAATGGCATTCCCACCAGATTGCGGGCCAGCCGGATCCTGCTGCTAATCACAATATCCTTATCAGGACCATCTCCGATGAGCCAGCTCCCGACCTCCAATGGTATTTTTCCTGCAGCATCAGAATTTCTCTTATTTCCCTTAACGAAACCAGTCCCTTCCTCTCCGGGCCCAGACTCTTTTTCCCCGGAATCAGACCCCTTATTCCTGGAATCAGAATTCTCTTCACCGGGATTGGATTCTTTCTTTTTATAACCCGATCTTTTCTCCAGGTGATCAGAATCTTCTCCTTCAGAATCAGACTTTTTCTCTCCAGGATTAGATTCTTCTTTTCCAGAATTGGACTTTCTTTCTCCAAAATCCGGATTTCCCTTGCCGGAGCCGGCCCCAATTATCCCGGCAAAGTCCTCACTTGCTTCAGAACCTTTCTGTTGGTAATTTTTATTTATTTCCTCAGCCAAATCTTCATCTCCATTATCAGAGTTTAAATCATCATTCTTTTCTCGGGCAGAGCCGTTTTCCTCAAGAATTTCTTGATTAAAGCTTTCCTTTTCCTTATCGAAACCTCCATTACTTTTATTGCTCTTATTATTGATTTTTTTGTTGTTATAAACCCTTTTGTTATAATCCCTGTTGTTATAATCCCTTTTGTTGCAATCCTTATCGCCGTTGAAACCCTGATTATCAAATTTCTCATTATTATCTTTATTCAGCATCGCTATCAGCCAGCCTTTGCTCAATCTCTTTAATTTCATCCCGGAGCTCGGCCGCTCTCTCATATTTCTCCTGCTGAACCATTCTCTCCAGCTCGACCTTAAGCTCGGTTAACCTCTCCTCCAGCTTGTGATCCTGGAACCTGCCACGTGGCACCTTACCGCTATGGCGGGTATTCCCCTGGACCTTCTGCACCACATAATCCAGGTTATCACCAAAGGAGCTGTAACACTCCGAACAGCCAAAGAGTCCACTCTCAACAAACTCCCGGTAGGTCAACCCGCAGTTGTCACACTGCAGCTTCTCCAGCTGACGGATTTCCCGGGAACCCTGCTGGGATTTATTCAACATTCCGGATAGCATCTGCTGAAAGGAAAAAACATCGCTGCTCAAGCCCAGCTGTCCAGTTTTTTCGGCACACTCAGCACAAAGGTGAAGCTCTTCCTTGTCACCACCACTGATCCTGGTCATATGAACGTTGGCTTCCCGCTTATCGCAGTTATCACACAGCATTTGGCTCACTCCTCTCCTTCCAGCTTTAAAATAACCTCCAGCATGGCCTTTAAAATCCGCCTTCGAAGATAATCCCGCTCCGGCAGCTCAATTCCCAGCACCTGCCGGTGCAGAGCCACCTCCATAAGATACTTCTCCCGCTGACTGATGATATCATGCTCGGCCAGCCGGCTGATAATCCCGCAAGCCTCCCTCTGACTCAGAGGCTTATCCAGACTGGATATTATCTGCTGCAGATTCTCATCCACCGAATCAAGCGAAACCTTAATAATCCTGATATATCCCCCGCCACCCCGCTGACTCTCAACAATATAGCCCTTTTCCGAGGTGAATCGGGTATCAAGCACATAATTTATCTGAGAAGGGGCACAGTCAAATTCATTGGCCAGCTGATTGCGCTTAATCTCAATCTGACCTTCATACTTGCCAATCAGCTTATTCAGATATTTCTCAATCTGATCTGACAGACTGCTCATATACAAATCTCCTCCCTCCCGATACTGTCTTTGACTATTTTTGACCTTCACTATCATAATAGACCTATTTACAATAAAATACAAACACAAAAAAAGCGCCTCTCATTGAGCCAGCGCCTCTAAAAGGCAATTATATTTCATTTGCATCCTTTATCATCTTTTTTTGTAATGTAAATCGTAGCCTTTTCTCCACACACTATCATATTTAATCATTTATCCCTGATAAAGCCAAAAATTATAAGGTTCATGGTGCTCCCACAAAAAGGTCTATTTCGAAAATTAATAACCGAAATCATACTATATATTGTATTGAATTGATCTACAAGCCGCTATATATAGTAGCAAGAATAATATTTAAACCTTTTTGT
>PWHA01000206.1 GCA_003554685.1 Halanaerobiaceae bacterium | reverse complement strand
GAGTCAGGCCCGAATCTCGAGGTGTGGTAGCATCCTTATTTACTGCCGCCAGTCTGGCTCCATTTTCAAAAGCTTTCAGGGCTGCCTGCATTTTAGCAAAACTAAACCCGGAATCACGACCTGCTACCACAATCTCCACCTCATTGGGCAAGAAATTATTCTCTGTTATCACCTTTAAGTCTGCCCTCTCGAGCTCAATTTTCAAGTTCCTGTGACCGATGAGATAAATTAGCCCCTCATTACCTTCATTTTTTAGCTCTTCTGCCAGTTTCCTGGAAATCTCCCGGCTGGCAACAATTACCTGCTCTCTTTTCACCTTAAAGCCGAGATGCTTAAACTTCTGAAGCGTGGTCTCCAGTGAATTAGATGAAGTATTGGAGATAAATCTCAGACTTTTGTCACTCTCCTGCAGATAGTTAATCAGTTCCACAGCGCCGGGAATTGGCTTGCTGCCTCTCCAGAGAACTCCATCCAGATCAAAAAAATATCCTGCTACCCGGTTTAAAAAAGCAGTCCTGTCTTTTACCTTCGTCATGTAACCGCCCCCTGTTACATTATGTTACATTATATACTGGAACTTACTGGATAAATTTTAAAATAGACTTATCTTGATCAAGCTTTTTCTTGAGCTATTTTGTCGAAAAACGTCAGGGAACCCGGTACCGACCAATTGTTTCTTCTGCTCGTTTTAAATCCTCCTGGCGGCCAATATCAAACCAGTAGCCTCGGGCTTTGCAGCCCACCATCTCAATACTTGCTGCCAGCATCAGATTGAATGCGGTGGGTAGCTCATATTCTTCCCGGGGAGAGCGGTTAATCTCCTCCAGCCAGTCAAAGATCTCCGGGGTCAGGAGGTAAACTCCAGCATTGTTCCAGCCGCCGCCGTCCAGGTCCGGCTTCTCTTCAATTTTCTCGATAATCAGTCTATCTGCCTCTTCTCTGTGGTGAGCCAGACCCCCCTGACTTATTTTCTCAAGCCAGCTCAACAGCAAAACCATACTCTGCTGCTCCCGGTAGGTCTCGATCAGACAGCGATAATTATCCGGTGAGGTTAGGATATCGCCATAGGTGCATAAAAAGGGTTCTGGTTTCAGGCTTTCCCGGGACTGTTTTACAGCCGCTCCAGTCCCGTAGCTTTCCAGATCCTGCTCCTGGTACTCAATATCCAGACCGAGTTCAGTTCCGGACTGATAGCGGTCGATTATTTTTTCTCCCTGATAGCCGATAACTATTACAACCCGGGAAATTCCGACCTGCCGGAAGCCCCGTAAAATCCATTCCAGCAGGGGTCTGCCGGCAACTTCAACCAGCGCTTTGGGATGGTTGGCGGTTAATTCCTTCAGGCGGGTGCCTCTGCCGGCTGCCAGAATCAGACCCTGATCAATTTGGTGGTCAATCAGCTCTGACTGATTTTGCTCTGACTGATATTGTTCTGACTGATTATTTTGCCCTGATTTGTTTATCTGCTCTGATTTGTTTCTTGGCCCGGGGTATTTCATCTGATCCTGCCGGGCAGCCCTTTCCGTATTCTCGCACCCCATTTCGGTCATAGTTAATTATCCTCCGGTTTTATTTATTCTGGATTATCAGAAAATTTTTATCTGTAATCCTGATATTCCTTATTAAGACAAGTTTCGATAATAGTTTCGATAAAAAAATTCAGGCTTAGAGAATAAAATTCAGGTTTAGAGAAAAAATTCAGGCTTAGAGAAAAAGTCCAGGTTTAGAGAAAAAATTCAGGCTTAGAGAAAAAGTCCAGGCTCAGAGAATAAAAACCAGCTTAGAGGCTGTTTCTCAACTCGGCAAAGCCAGCAAGATTTAATTTGTCATCCTCGGCCAGGTTGGTTAAAATCTGACCGGCTTCCTCACTGTCCTTCATCTCCATATAAATTCTAAGAAGCGGCTCGGTTCCGGAGAAGCGGATCGATAACCAGGTACCGTCGGTAAAATAATACTTGATGCCATCAAGGTAGCCCACCCGCTCAAGTTCCTTGGTGAAATCAGGAACATGTTTTTCTGCAAAGAAGCTTTCCTCCAGACTCTCCCTTTCCTCGGGACGATACTGATAATTTCCGGCATAAAAATACAGCTGGCCAAAGCGGCTTTCAATCTCTGCCAGCAGCTCGGCGATGGTTTTACCGGTGCGGGCTATCATCTCCACGGCCAGCAGCGCCGACAGGATGCCGTCCTTGCCGTTGACATGGCCTCGAATTTTCAAACCGCCGCTGCTCTCTCCTCCCAGCAGCAGACCATCTTCATCCATGGCTGCCACAATGTGTTTAAAACCGACGGGAACCTCCCGGCATTTTTCTCCATAGTGCTCGGCCATCCTGTCAAGAATATGGGTGGTAGCAACATTTCTGACAATCCCGCCCTCTGCCCCGCGATACTCCTTGAGGTAAAAATAAAGCAGGGTCAAAATCTGATTGGGCGAAACAAAGCGGCCCCGCTCATCAAGCAGCGCCATGCGATCTGAATCTCCGTCGGTGGCTATTCCCAGGTGATAATCATTTTTGGCCAGCTGAAACTCCATATCTCCCAGGGCGCCCTGCTCGGGAGCCGGAACATTTAAACCAAACATGGTATCGCGATAATCGTTGATGGTATCGACATAACAGCGCAGACTGGCCAGGCACATCATCATGATATCTTTGGCCACTCCGAACATGGGATTGAACAAAATTTTAAAATTCTGCTCCCTGATAATATCAACCTCAACCTGTGCCAGCAGAGAATCAATGTACTGATTTTTGTTATTAAAATACTGAATCCTGCCGGACTGGATCAGATCAAAAAAATCACCGCGGCTGTAATCCAGTTCCTCAGACGGCGGGATCAGCTCCTCCAGCCTATCAGTCACCTCTTCGGGGGCATCCCGACCTCCCTCAACGAAGACCTTGATGCCGTTATACTCCGGGGGGTTGTGGGAGGCGGTCAGCGAGGCTCCCAGATCCAGACCCTCCTGCTCCACTGCCAGCATCACCATCGGAGTGGGGGCAGCCTCTTCCATGAAAAGCACCTCAACTCCGCAGGCTGCCAGAGTCTCTGCCAGTGCCCGGGAAAATCGTCCGGAAAGAAAACGAAAATCATGGCCCACCACCATTTTTTTCTGGAGATCATTTTCCTCAAGATAGGCTGCCAGGGCAAGTCCCACCCGTTTGACATTAAAAAAAGTAAAGTCTTCGGCAATAACTGCCCGCCAGCCTCCGGTACCAAATTCAATCATGGTTTCACCTCAGAAGAAATAATTAATTGACACAACTTTTAGATTTTCTCAAGTTCAGTATTATCCTTGCAGCTCCTCAATCTCTTTTCCCTTAATCTGTAATCTCTTTTCTCTTAATCTATAATCTATATTCCCTTAATCTATACCTGAGGAAAGCATCCCCTTGACAAAATATTTCTGCAGAGCGACATAGACAGCCAGCACCGGGAAGACCGAAATCAGTGCTGCTGTCAGCAGCAGATGCCACTGGGCACCATAGGCGCCCTGAAAAAGGGCCAGGCCCATGGTGGCGGTATAGAGGTCCATTCTATCGATATAGACCACCGGACGCAGGAGCTCATTCCAGTTATTCATAAAGGCAATGATTCCCAGGGTAGCAACCGCCGGTTTAG
>PWHA01000191.1 GCA_003554685.1 Halanaerobiaceae bacterium | reverse complement strand
GCAGCTCCAGCTCTGAGAACTCCAGCTCCGATAGCACGGGACCACTCTGTCCTCCCGGAAGTTCAGCAGTGAGCCTGGAAAAAATGACGGTGAATATCCCCGGTCAGGCCTACCCAATATACTTTACCAGCGGTTATCTCTCCCGCTGCGGTGACCTCCTGCGCCAGCACCTGCCCGAAACCCGGAAAGCCTTTATTATTTCCGATGACAATGTCTTTCCCCTCTACGGCAGCCAGCTGATTGCCAGCCTGGAAAAGCACGGCTTCACGGTAAGCAGCGGAACCATCAAGCCCGGTGAAGCCTCGAAAACCCTGGAGATAGCCTCCGGTTTTTACGATGATCTCATCGAGCAGCATTTCGAAAGAAATTCGGTAATAATCAGCCTGGGCGGCGGTGTAGTCGGCGACCTGGCTGGATTTGTGGCTGCCACCTACATGCGCGGCATCAAATTCGTTCAGGTTCCCACCAGCCTGCTGGCCCAGGTTGACAGCAGCATCGGCGGCAAGGTTGCCGTCAACCATCCCCGAGGGAAAAATATTATCGGAGCCTTCTATCAGCCCGAAATGGTTTTAATAGATGTTGCCACCCTCTCAACCCTGGCCGAAAGGGAATTTATCACCGGCATGGGTGAGATAATCAAGCATGGAGTCGGTTTTAATTACGATTACCTGAAATTCCTCCAGCAAAATGCTGCAGAAATCCAGCAGCAGAATCCCGACCTGCTCCTTCAGATGATCTACGGTTCCTGCAACATTAAAAGAAAGATTGTGGAAGAGGACGAAAAGGAGAAGGGTCCCCGGGCCATGCTTAATCTGGGACACTCGGTGGCCCATGCCCTGGAAACTCTGACCGATTACACCCATCTGACTCACGGTGAAGCAGTAGCCATCGGACTGGCCCAGGAGGCCCGTCTGGCTGAAAAAATGGAACTCCTCAGCGGCGACCTGGTTCAGGAGATAATCGCCACTTTGCAGCAGTACAACCTCCCGGTTGAGCTGCCCTCGGGAGCATCCGGAGAAAAAATCCCCGCCCGGGATATCCTTACTGCCATGGCCAGCGACAAGAAATCCTTTCAGGGTAAGGTATCACTGGCCCTGCCCTCCGGCCCGGGAGAATGTCAGATTATTCGGGACTGGCAGGAAGACGATCTCCTGCAAATCTTATCTTCCTAGTCTCCCTGAAAACCCTGCTGGTGATAATTTTCCTTGAAAATAATGATTATGGGTCTTGTTTTTCTAATAATTACGAAGGTTGCGGGCCAGCACACATAAGTTTCTGGCAGGTAATATAGAAAAATTTCAGCCTTTGCGAAATAATTTCTCTGCTCATTTTCCTTTACGTGCAGAAAAGCATGTGTAATGTATCTGAAAACTTCAATTTCGATGACTAAAATAATTCTTACTCCTTAAAACCAACGGCGCAACTTAAAAACCAGCAGCTCACCGTTTAAGTACAAAATCCAGTTCCAGTCCTAAAATCACCCAGAGCTAAAATCACCAATCCTAAAATCACCCAAATACCATCACAAGGAGAGATAGCATGACAGGAACGCTGGTAAATGTCGTAGCCATCATCGCCGGAAGCATCCTGGGAGTCATTTTCCGCAGCAATTTTTCCGATAACATAGAGAAGATTGTTATGCAGGGCATTTCCCTGGCTGTCATACTGATCGGTCTGGATATGGCCCTAGAAGTTCAGGGCTCAACAGGAATGCTGATTGTAATTTTCAGCCTGGTCCTGGGAGGAATAACCGGCGAACTGCTAAAAATAGAGAAAAGGTTAAACATGCTTGGCGAATCAATCAAAGCCCACTTCAATAACAGCAATGACCTCTTTGTTCAGGGCTTTGTCCAGGCTAGCCTGGTTTACTGTGTCGGCGCCATGGCCATCATGGGAGCCATCCAGGAAGGAATCCAGGGAGATCCCTCCCTGCTCCTGACTAAATCATTGCTGGACGGCACCACCGCTATTGCCTTTGCCTCCACAGCAGGAATCGGTGTTGGTTTCTCAGCTCTTCCGGTCCTCCTCTACCAGGGAACCATAACCCTCTTTGCTTCCCGGGTAGAAATGTTCTTAACCCCGGCTGTCATCAGTCAGCTCACCGCCACTGGCGGCCTTTTGATCCTGGGAATCGGCTTTAATATCCTGGGAATAGCAAAAATTAAAGCCGGCAATCTACTGCCGGCCTTAGCCTATGCTGTCATTCTCTCATTTTTTGTTTTGTAAAATCAGCAAAATTCATTTGAACAAATATAACCCGGATTTTAATCAAAGCCTAAATTTTTTTAACCAATCTCTTTGCTTCTTTTTCTAAATTTTTACTGATCCAGATTCCATTCTCTCTCATATTTTTAATTACATCTTCTAAATTAATATCCTCTCCATTTTTTATCCCAAAAATTATAATACCTAAAGATCCAATCACTCTTAAATTGTTTAGCCTCGCTACTCTTCTGCCCACTGTTTCATCAATACAAACGGTATTTATCTCTTTATCTAAAGCAACTTGAATCACCGAGGCTTCTCCTTTATCTAATGAATTAGCTAAAAATGAATTTATACTTGTTGAAGTGTCTAATTTATTCAACCAGTTATTATTATAAAATACCCGTGCACCAAATTCCTCTTTACCTGCAGACAGCATTTCCTGCTTTACTTCATAAGGAACAATAACTTCTTTATATAATTTTTCCAGAAGAGTAAGATCTCCCAAACCAGCTATAAGAGAAATCAATGGTCCGGTGTTGATCACAATTCTTTTAGGCCGCTCAGGCATTTTCAACATCAGAGGCTAGTTCCTCTGGCTCAAAATTTATTATTGAAACTTCATACTTTTCCAGTTCTTTAAGAAATTCAACTCTCCTCATCCCCACTATTTCTGCAGCCATACCTGAAGATAATCTTTTTAGTTCAAATAGCTTAACTGCCATAGCCATTTTAGCTTCTTTCTCAAAATTATCTACGCTTTTTTGCAATACATCTGGTAAAGTGTCAGGATATTCTATTTCCATTTTTCTGACCATATTAACACTCTCCTCTTCAACGCACTGCTAAAAAATTTCATAAATTATTATCCAGTTAAATTATATCATAAATTGTCTCCAGTATCACCCAACTACAATAATTTCCAATAATTATTTAGATTAAATTAACTGAAATCAAAATTTAATCAAATAATAACGATTGATAAACAGAGAAACCTCTGATAACCCTTACTCCAGAGCCTCCACCGAAAGCATATTCTCAGGAATATCATAATCCAGCTCAATCTCATTAACCCGGTAAATCGTTTCGGTATCTTCCCGCAGCAGATCCTCCATCACCATCTCAACCGGAAACCAGCGGCCCTCTTCAATCTCCTCAACCTCGGTGGTCACCATTTCCTTGAGCACCCGACCGCCTCTAGCATACATTTCCTCCTTGAGAATGACAAAGCGTTCGGCATCTACCCAGAACTTGCGCTGATAATAGGCCACCTCTTCGCCCTCACGGGCCACGGCATCAATCAGATAGACCGGCCGATCATTCAGCGTCTCCTCACCTTCCAGTTCAAACTGATAAAGTTCAGTCAGCCTCTCCGACTCCAGGGCATCCTGGTAGGAAAAATCACTGCCCATCATGCCCTGCTCCAG
>PWHA01000076.1 GCA_003554685.1 Halanaerobiaceae bacterium | reverse complement strand
TGGTTAACGGTAAGAAGGAAAGAGACGAGAGGGTGGCCGAGCTTTTAAATAAGGTCGGCCTGCAGCGAGAGCACATGAAGCGCTATCCCCACGAGTTTTCCGGAGGCCAGCGTCAGCGGATCGGGGTGGCCCGGGCTTTAGCCCTAAACCCCAAGCTTATCATCTGCGATGAGCCGGTCTCGGCTCTGGATGTTTCGATCCAGGCTCAGGTTATCAACCTGATGCAGGACCTGCAGGAGGAGTTTAACCTGACCTATCTTTTCATCGCCCATGATCTCAGTGTGGTCAAGCATATCAGCAACCGGATTGCCGTTATGTATCTCGGCAAGATAGTGGAGCTGTCTGACAAGCGGGAGCTATTCCAGAACACCCTGCATCCCTATACCCGCTCTCTATTATCAGCCATTCCGGTGGCCGACCCCACCTATGAGAAGGAGAGAATTATCCTGGAAGGTGATGTCCCCAGTCCGATGGACCCACCCTCAGGCTGCCGTTTCCATCCCCGCTGTCCCGAAGCCATTGATATCTGCAGCGAGGTGGAGCCGGAATTTAAGGATTACGAGGAAGGTCACTGGGCTGCCTGTCATGTGACTGACAGGGAGCATCAGGCTGTATAGGTAATAGTTATCTTCTGGTTTTTAATATTAACGGTCATTAATATTTAATATTCAGGATTAATATCTGTAAAAGCCTGAAAATGCTGTATTAAAACAGGAAAAGAAGTATTCAATAAAAAAAGCCCTTCCTTAACGGAGGGGCTTTTTCTGCTTCTTTTTCTGTTCTATAAATTGGTTTTCTAAGCGAGAAGCAATATCTTCAGGGACAAGAGCTTTTATTAAAATTCCTTCCCGGGAGTATTCTTCATTTTCGACCGATCCTCGCCGGTGTATTACTTCAATTAAACCAGCCTGTTCATAGGGCAGAATGCCTGAAACCTTGACTAACTGACTGTAAATTATTTTTTCAAGACTGAGCATCAGGGATTCTATCCCTTCACCCTGCCGGGCAGAAATAAAATGAGCTTCGGGATAGCTGCTGGTCAGAAAACTTCTTCTGTTTTCCGAAAGCAGGTCAATTTTATTAAAAACCAGGATGGTGGTTTTGTTTTTAACGTCAAGATCCTTCAGCACGTCTTTAACAATTTGAATTCTTTCCTCTACATTTTCCTGAGAACTGTCTATTAGATGGAGGATTATATCAGCCTGCCTTATTTCTTCCAGGGTTGCTCTAAAAGAAGCAATCAGCTGGTGAGGCAGATTGCGAATGAAACCAACTGTGTCAGTAATTATAGCCTGTTTTCCTCCGGGAAGTTTAAAGCGTCTTAAAGTTGAATCCAGAGTTGCAAAAAGCTGATCGGCAACAGGTTTATCAGCTCTGGTAATCTGATTTAACAGGGTTGATTTACCAGCATTTGTATAACCGGCCAGAGCTATCATGGGGTCTTCCCGTTCCTGTCTTTGCACATTGCGTGTTCGAGAAATATCTTTGAGTTCTTTTTTCAGGCGGTGGATTCTATCATTGATTCTCCGGCGGTCTGTTTCCAGTTTTGTTTCACCGGGTCCTCTGGTGCCAATACCCCCACCCAGACGGGATAGCTCGGTTCCCTTCCCTGTTAACCGGGAAAGCATATATTCCAGCTGGGCTTTTTCAACCTGAAGCTTGCTTTCTCTGGTATCTGCATGCAATGAGAAAATATCTAAAATTAACTGAGTGCGATCAATTATTTTAATGTCAAGTATTTCCTCTAAATTGCTCAGTTGAGCCGAGCTTAATTCACAATCGAAAATAACCAGATTTACATCCAATGTTTCCACGGCACTTTTTAATTCTTCCAGTTTTCCTTTACCTACATAGTGAGCTGCGTTAAGATTATCGAGCCGGTGAGTAATAATTCCCTCAACACTGCCACCGGCAGTTAAAGTTAATTCCTGTAATTCATTTAAAGAATTTTCTTCACTGCCAACCAGAAGAGCCTGGTCTCTAACAGTGCCGGTAGAAAAAGTTTGATTTTTAATATGCATCCCTCCAGAATCATAATGACTGTAAGGATATTATAACAAAAAATTCATAAATTACAAATTAATTTTTAAAAAGCTTGACACCTCTTTGCTAAAATGATATAGTAAATTTAGAATACCCGCACTGGGTATAGACATTTATTAACCAACTTTTATTTTGACTAAATCTATATAAGACGGAAATTTCAGGAGGAATAATTATGAGTTCTTTAACCGGTGAAGACAAAAAAGCATTAACCAATCGACTGAAAAGAATTGAAGGCCAGGTTCGGGGTATCAATAGAATGATTGAAGAAGATAAATACTGTATTGACATTTTAACTCAAATTGCTGCGACCAGGGGGGCATTAAAAAATGTCGGTTTAAAGGTTTTAAACAGACATGTTCAGGGATGCGTGAGCAATGCAATACAGGAAGGGGATAACAACGAGATCATTGAAGAACTGGTTAATACTGTTGATAGGTTTGTTGATTAGATAGCTATCTTCAATATAATTATTTTTCAGGTATTGCTTGATAAAATAATTAAATACTGGAGGTTAAAAAATGAGTGAGATAAATTTTATTGTTGAAGGCATGAAATGTGGTCACTGTGCTGCATCAGTGGAAAAGGCTCTGCAGAGTTTGCAGGGAGTTGAATCTGTCAAGGTTAACCTTGATGAGGAAATTGCCAGAGTAGAATTACAGGATGAAGAAACTGATATGAGTAGATTTAAGCAGGCGGTTAAGGAAGCGGGTTATAAAATTGTTGGTACTAAATAAATGATATTAAGCAGCCATTTAAATTCTGCAGTTATTGATTTAGGTGGCTGCTTTTTTAGTAAATTTTGCTTATTTTATAGCAAAATAACAAAATAATCATAAAAAATTGATTTAAAGGGCTGAAAACTCACATTTAGTGTAAAATAACTTACAAATTAATTGGAAAATTTCCTGAGAATATAGTATAATAACATTGGTGTTTATGAGATTTTAACATATTAAGTTGAAGTTAGAAAAATTAAAAATTTTGAATGGAGTGGCTGCCTATGGATAAGAAGCATTTAATTTTAATCTTTTTTCTTTTTGTATTTCTTATCACTTTCCAGGCTGCCCCAACCCGGGTGAATATTACAGAACTATCTCTAGAAGAGGGCCCAGCAGCAGATATTAAGTTTGTAGATCTCCTACATAGCTTTAACACAACCAAACTTACAACTATATTTTCCAGGGGCCATACTACTGAAAGGGCTGAAGATTTTAACAAATTTCCCGCTGTTAATTATGTCGGTCAGGGATTGGTGCAGATTGATCTGAAGGAAAAAGAACTTGCCTGGGAGGTAGGTGAAACAGGAAGAGAAGGTCTGACAGATATATCCCTGCAGCAGATTGATGAACGGCTGCAAACTGAGCTTGAGAAAATAACAGGTGTAGGATTTCTCCGGGCTCTGGAAGAAGAGCATCACACCTCTTCACTGCTGGATCAAATTGAAACTCATGTTGTGCGCTCGGGAGAAAGTCTCTGGACCATTTCCAGCAAATACGGTATAAATATTGATACCCTGATCGGTGCCAATGATATAAAAGATATGAACAGACTGATGCCTGGTGATGAACTAACCATACTGCCTGTCAAAGGTATATTATATAATATTAGCCCGGGAGAAAATTTCACTCAAATCGTCAGGAAATTTGAACTGGATCTAGAAGAAGTCA
>PWHA01000182.1 GCA_003554685.1 Halanaerobiaceae bacterium | reverse complement strand
GGGCTCCAATCATCAGCATCTTGACCGCATCAATCCCCCGGCTGATACCGCCGACCCCGATAACCGGAATATCAACACTGGTCACCGCTTCGTAAACCGCCCGCAGGGCCAGGGGAAAGATAGCCGGACCGGAAAGCCAGCCATATCCCTTTTCACTGCCCATCAGCGGTCTGCCGTCCTCTACATCAAAATCCAGGGTGGGGCCAAAGGAGTTGATTAAAACCAGACCATCAGCCCCGGCCTCTTCGGCAGCCCGGGCAAAAGCAGGGATATCAATCTGAGGACTGAGCTTAACCAGCACCGGGAGCTCAGCCCCGGCTTTAGCAGCCCTGATGCTCTCCACCACCGGGGTGGGGTCATCACCGAGATAATGGGTGGAAAGTTCAAGAGCATCGGCATAGGGAGCCACCTTCTCGGCCAGCTCTCTGATATCTTCAGCTGAATAACCCAGACCGACAATAACGGGAAGACCCAGTTCGGCAATAGCAGGATACTCCTTCTCCAGCCACTGCTCCGGTCCCATCTCTGACCAGAGTTCGGTATTGAGAAAACCACCGGGAATCTCTGCCATATTGGGCCGGGGCACCCGGGCTGCCTCCCTCGAAATGGTCTTGGTGACAATAGCACCGGCTCCACCTTCAGCCGCCCGGCGGGCAGCCTCAGCATCCTTGACCGGGGGTCCTGCAGCCGGCATCACAGGATTTTTCAGCTTCATTCCCAGAAATTCCAGGCTGAAATCAACCATCTCTATCACATCCTTTACTCTTATTGTACTTAACCATAAATCCTATTTTTCCTGCATCCTAATTCTGCTCCAGAGCTGCCTTAATCTTTTCCGGTGTCACCGGTAGCTGATAAAACCGGACTCCAATAGCATCATAAATAGCATTAATAATTGCCGGAGCGGTGGCAATCATGGCCGGTTCACCAATCCCCTTGGCCCCGAAGGGACCATCGGTATCTTCATTTTCTACAATTACGGTTTCTACCTCAGGAACATCGACTGCGGTGGGCACCAGATAGCGGCTCATATCAGGGTTAAGGGTCCGGCCCTCTTCAATAATCTGTTCTTCCATCAACGCCATTCCCAGCCCCTGAGCAGTTCCGCCCTCAACCTGTCCTTCAACCCCGGCGGGATTAATTGCCTTTCCGGCATCTATAGCGCTGTAAGCTTTTTCCACCGTAACCTGACCGGTGACAGTATCAACTACCACCTCGACTACCTGGGTGTGATAGCTGTAACCAACATAGACCTTCTCAGACTGACCGGTCTCCGGGTCGGGCTTATAGGTTCTGGGGAAAAAAGTCCCCCTGCCTTTAAGCTCAATCCCCCGGTTGGCCAGCCTGTCCTTGAGCTCCCAGATAGTCATCTCGTCATCAGAATTGACATGGGAAAAAATTCTGCCATCCCTGGTTCCCATTTCAGGATGATTGGTGGTAAATTCCTGGCTGGCATAGTGGTAAATATTGCCCAGCAGATCCTCGGCTGCCTCTTTAACAGCATGTCCGGTAAAGTAAGTCTGGCGGGTGGCTGAAGATGACCCGGCATTCTGGGTGGTATGGGTATCCCCTTCCACTATCTCAAAATGTTCTGGATCCAGCTTGAGAACCTCGGAAGCAATCTGTACCGCCACGGTCTGGACTCCCTGGCCGACATCGGCCGCTGAAGTTCTGATTAAAATTCTGCCTTCTCCGGCAGGCTCCACTGAAGCTATGGAATGATCGGGAAAACCCTCGCCGTAGCCAAATCCAAACATTATGGTTGCTATCCCTCGACCTCTTTTAAGCATTATTATCACCTTCCTGCCAGCCGCTAAGTCTCCGGGCCCGGGCTATGGTCTCCCGGACATTCACCCCGAGTTCCAGTTTTTCTCCTCCTGGAGTGGTGGAACCAGGTTGATAGGCATTCCTCATTCTAAAATCAGCAGGATCTATTTCCAGCTCCCGGGCAATCACATCCATCTGGCTGTCGTAGGCAAAAGCCATCTGGGTTGCTCCAAAACCCCGCATAGCCCCGCAGTAGGTGTTATTGGTATAAACGGCATAACAGGCCGCCCTGACATTGGGCACCTGATAGGGGCCGGTGCAGTGAAACATGGCATTTCTGACTACCGCCGGCCCGCTGGAAGCATAGGCTCCGGTGTCCATTATCATCTTGGTCTGCCAGGCTGTCAGTTTGCCCTCAGAAGAAACCCCGGTTTTATGCCTGATTATCTGAGGATGTCTTTTGGACTGGGCGATCATCGATTCTTCCCGGTTATAAATAAGCTGCACCGGGCGCTTTAACTCCCTGGCAGCCAGGGCCAGGTGGATATGAACAGAAATGTCCTCCTTTTTGCCAAAGGCCCCGCCAATAACCGGCTGCTTGATCCGGATTTTGTCCTTACTGATACCCATAGCCTGGGCAATATCAGCCTGGGTATCATGAAGCCACTGGCTGGCAGCCCAGATAATTATTTCTCCGCTCTCTTCATCATAATCAGCAATTCCCTTTTCCACCTGCAGGGGCAGCTGCTCGACAAACTGGGTCTGATACTCCCGCTCTACAATCAGATCGGCTTCAGCAAAACCCTTCTCCACATCACCCTTATCCAGATAATTATCAGAGAGAATATTGTCACAGCACATCTCGGGATCGAGATAATGGGTAACTTCAATCTCATGATCTTCATGAATCTGGATGCAGCCCTGTTCCATAGAACGGAGAGGATTATCAACCACTTCCAGTTCTTCTATTTCCAGTTCAATCCTATCCCGGCCCTGCAGGGCAGCAGCATCGGTCTCAGCCACCACCAGTGCCAGGGCATCTCCCAGATAGCGCATCTTTTGATCTATCCCCACCAGCACCGGCTGATCCTTAATTATCAGACCAAACTCCTTGAGTTCAGGAAAATCTGCTGCGGTAAAGACCTCCACCACTCCGGCAACCTCCCGGGCCGGTTCAAGATTGATCTCCCGGAGGTAAGCATGGGGATGGGGAGTCCGCAGCACTCTGATATGAAGGAGATCGGAAAAATCATTAACCAGATCCTCGGTATATTTAGCCTCGCCGGTTACTTTTTTGCAGGCATCAACCTTAGTAACCTTTTCTCCAACATATTTTGTGCTCATGAGCTGTCACCTCCCGCCTGCATTCTTCTGGCAGCCAGCTGGATGGCATCCACAATTTTTTGATAGCCGGTACAGCGGCAGATATTGCCGGCCAGGGCCTGACAAACTTCCTCCCGCTCAGGCTCGGGATTATCCTGGAGAAGCCGGTAGCCGGTCATAATTGAACCCGGGATGCAAAAACCGCACTGCACCGCTCCGGCATCGAGAAAGGCCTGCTGCAGAGGATGAAGCTCTCCCTCCCGGGAGAGCAGGCCCTCCACTGTCAGGATTTCTGCCCCATCAGCCTGGGGAGCCAGCACCAGACAGGAAGCCACCGGCTCGCCATTAAACAGAACCGTACAGGCCCCACACTCTCCCTTGCCGCAGCCCTCCTTGGCAGCGGTAAGGCCCAGATCCTTTCTAATTATATCCAGCAGGCGCTGATGGGAGCTGACCTCCAGAGAACGTTCTTCATTATTTATGGTAAAGGTTATTTTCAATTTCAGCACCTCCTCAGCCCTGCTGCATATCCAGCAGAGCTTCTACGGTAATATCTCTGGTCACCTGACGGCGGTAGGCCACAGTTCCTCTGATATCTGTTATGGGAGAAATCTCCCGGGCTGCCAGCTCACCGGCTCTTTCAGCTGAAACCTCGCTCAGACTTTTCCCGGCTAAGTAATTTTCCACCTCTTCCGCTCGAAGAGGTGTGGGCGCTACCGCCCCATAGGCTGCCCGGGCCCCGGTTATCACATCCTTCTCATCCAGTTCCAGCAGCAATGCCATGGTCAGACTGGAAATGATCACGGCCTTTCTCTTCCCGACCTTTTTCCAGCGGCTGAGGGTTCTCTCCCGGGAGACCGGGATCATCACCTCTAATAAAAGTTCATCCTGATTCATAACATTCTCCTTCGGCCCGGTGAAAAAATCCTCGGCCGCTACTTCTCTCTGACCGGAGACGCTGCCCAGCACAAATCTGGCCTGATAGGCCAGCAACGGTGCCAGAGTATCTCCTGCCGGCGAGGAAGTCACAATATTGCCTCCCAGAGTTCCCCTGCTCTGAATCTGCCAGGAACCCATCTCAGAAGCCGCTTCTGCCAGCAGAGGCAGATTTTCTCCCACCCGGGGATCGGTTGCCAGTTTTAGATGGGTAACCATGCTGCCCAGGCGAATTTCTTCCGGGCCAAATTTCATCTCCTTAAGAGCTGCAATCTTTGTCAGGTCCAGCCAGCTTGAGACCTCGGTTAGCCCCTCAAAATAATCGACCATAACATCGGTGCCTCCGGCTATTACCACCGCTTTATAGCCGTAACGGCTGCGGTATTCCAGAGCTTTATTTAAGGTCTCCGGAGCCAGATAATCGGCACTGCCAACCGGCACTTCCCGGCCCAGTTCCTGAGTATTCTCTTTTTCGGCCTCAAAATCGCTGCCAGAAGCTTTCGGCCTGCTGCTGACATTCCTCTGTGAATTTTTCATAATCTAAAATCTTCACCTCCCGATTTTCCATCAATACCTCTCCCCGGGCAATGGTAGTATCGACCCGGGAACCGGACATTCCCATTAAAATATGATAAAAATAATTATCTGAAGTCAGGGGGGTAGGAGCCTGATAATCTACAATAATGACATCAGCTCCTGTTCCGGTCTCCAGACTGCCCAGCTTTTTGCCAAAAGCCCTGCTGGCCAGCTGACCGTTGGTCTCAAACAGCATCTGCCGGGCCAGTTCTCCTCCCAGCCTTGGATCTCCTGCCTGATGAGCTAGGAGCAGGGCAGCCACCTTGAGGCTTTCAAACATATCGGTGGTATAACCATCAGTTCCCAGAGCCAGAGCCAGACCGGTTTCAGCTGCCGCCGGAAGATCAGCGGACCCTACCGCATTGCTCATGTTGGATTCGGGGTTATTGACCAGCAGGCAGTCTCTTTTAGCCAGCATGCGGTATTCTTCCCGGGAAAGATGAACTCCATGAACAGCCAGAGTATCAGGCTGCCAGATATCGAAGCGTTCCAGCCGCTCCCCGATATTTTCATAACCCCGGCGCTGGCTGTCTTTGACATCAGCCCGGCCTTCAGCTACATGTAAATGACAGGGCGCCTCCAGATCAGCTGCTAACCGGCCTATTTCCTTTAAGGTCCTGTCCTCCAGAGTGAAGGAAGCATGCAGTCCAAACATTCCCTGGAGATAGCTTTTTTCCTCCGGTTTAATATTTTCAATAAAACGGACATTTTCCTCGAGAGCAGCCCGGGAGGCCTCCTCTCCGTGCCGATCAGAGGTCTCAAAACAGAGGCTGGCTCTAATGCCAGCCCTGAGAGCTGCTTCTTTTATTATATCCAGAGAACCATCAATCAGCCCGAAGCTGGCATGATGGTCAAAGAGGGTGGTGGTACCATTCTGAATGCCTTCAATTATGGCATAGAGGGCACTGAAATAGATATCCTGACTCTCAACCAGGGAATTATCCAGCCGCCACCAGAGCTTCTCCAGTATTTCCTGAAAATCTGCCGGCGGCTCAGGAGTCTTTAAATCCATTCCCCGGGCAAAGGTGCTGTAGAGATGCATGTGGGCATTGATCAGGCCCGGCATCACCACCCTGCCCCGGGCATCAATCCTGTCAGCCCCGGGATAGCGGCCTGTCAGTTCTTCCGAGGAGCCCACCTCCAAAATTTTATCCTCTTCCAGCAGAACAGCCCCCCCGGAAATAACCTGATCCTTATCATTGCAGGTCACTACCAGACCATTATCGATTAAAAGCATATCGTCAGCCTCCCTGCTTTATATATTGCAAACACCCTGTCTAATTTAAATATCCGGTTAAAGCTTTCGCCCAATAAAATCAGAGAATCTGATAGGTGCTAATCCGCCCTGAAATCCCGATAGTTCACCCGATAGTTCATAATTCAATCCTAGACTGTCAACCTGCCCCGAGGTAGAGGCTGTTCACAGAAAAGGATCCGTCAATCAGAAAATAGAAGCAAACAATACCGGTTAAACCGGCTCGAAGAAATAAGCCTGGCAGGTAAAGATTAGCGATCGACTTTCTCCAGCATCTCCCGGGCCAGCTGATCGGCCCTCAAGGCAACCTCTCTCTCATCAATCCGGGTTAGTTCTCCCTCCCGGACGACAATTTCTCCCGCCACCATGGTTAAATCAACTTCCTGGCTGGTGCCGGTATTTATTAAAGCAGAAACAGGATCGGAGAGACCGCCGGCCAGAGCCAGCCGCCTGCTGTCCAGGAGAAAAAGATCAGCAGCCCTGCCTTCTGCCAGACTGCCTATTTCCGGCTGGTTTAAAAGCTCGCTCCCGCCCCGGGTAGCCAGCCCTAGCACATCCTCCGGTCCCAGAGAGGTGATGCCGTGCTGCAGTTTGTGCAGCAGCAGGCAGCTTTTCATCTCAGCAATCAGGTTAGAGGCATCATTGCTGGCGCTGCCATCGACAGCCAGCCCCACCGGCACTCCCTTCTCAAGCATTTCCGGCACCAGCGCGGTGCCGGAAGAAAGTTTCATGTTGGAGACCGGACAGTGAGCCACCCCGGTGCCGCTCCGGGCCATTCTTTCCAGCTCTTCCAGCTCAAGATGAACCCCGTGAGCAAAAAAGACATCAGGGCCTATCCAGCCAACTTTTTCCATATATTCCAGAGGCCTTAAACCGTATTTTTCCCGGCAGAATTGATTTTCATCTTCGGTCTCAGCCAGATGGGTATGGGCCAGGACCTGATATTCCCGGGCCAGCTCGATGGAATCCCTCATCAGCTCTTCGGTTACCGAGAAGGGGGAACAGGGAGAAACTATTACCCGCTGGCGGGCCATAGGCCCAGGATCATGATATTTTTCAATAACCCTGCGGGTATCCTTTAGGATTTCCTCCTGGCTCTGAACCACCTCATCGGGAGGCAGTCCCCCGTCCTTTTCACTTAATGACATGCTGCCCCGGCAGGCATGAAGCCTCAGTCCCAGTCTGTCAGCAGCTCTAAACTCCTCATCAAGCAGGGTGAGTTTCTGCTGGCGGGGAAAAACATAGTACTGATCAACAGAAGTGGTGCAGCCCGTTTTCAGCAGCTCCCCACCAGCCACCAGGGTGCTGTAATAAACGGCTTCCGGAGTCAGCCCGGCCCAGATGGGATAGAGGTACTTCAGCCAGTCAAAGAGCTCAACATCCTGAACTTCCCTGATATTTCGGGTTAAAACCTGATAAAAATGGTGATGGGTATTGATAAGTCCGGGAAAGATAAAATAATCCTGGGACTCAATAATCTCCAGTTCCTCATCGGGATCATCGGTCAGATAATCCCGGCGGATCTCGGGAATGCCTATTTCCGGCTTGAGGGCAGCTATTTTTTCATTGACCACCAGCAGATCATAGTCCTGAAGCCTCCTGTTAGCCTCATCCATGGTGATTATTTCCCGGGCATTTTTAAAAAGAGTAGCAGCCACTTAGTCGACCTCCTCTGCTTCAGCCGCCGCCTCCACGGCCTCAACTATCTGTTTATACCCGGTGCAGCGGCAGAGGTTGCCATCCAGGGCGGTTTTAATCTCCTCCCGGGTGGGACTGCCGGTATCATCAAGTAATGCCCGGGCTGACATCAACATTCCCGGAGTGCAGAAACCGCATTGCACGGCCTGATGATCGATAAAGGCCTGCTGCAGCTTATCAAGCTCCTCTTCACCGCCCAGGCCTTCCACGGTTCTGACCTCCCGGCCGTAAACCTGAGCTGTCAGCACCAGGCAGGAATTAACGGCCTGACCGTCGAGCATAACCGTGCAGGCCCCGCACTCTCCTACTCCACAGCCTTCCTTGGTTCCGGTAAGATTCAGTCTATCTCTGATGGTATCCAGCAAACGTTCCTCGGGCTGAACCAGCAGGGATACCTCTTGATCATTTAAAGTGAAAGCAACTTTAACTTTACTCATTGTCAGCCACCTCCTTCAGCTCAACCAGGGCCCGTCTCACCAATGTGGCCAGGGCAGGCTTTTTATAGGGGGTTGACCAGCGTTCTCCGGTTATCTTAACCATTTCTTCTCCAGCTAAAGCAGACAGTTCTTTCGAATCAATCTCCCCGATCTTTTGGCCCTTAATTCTCTTTTCCAGGGCGGTGAAAGGTTCGGGCACCGGGATGGCAGAACCCGGTACAATTCGGATATGCTCGACCGTTCCCTGAGAAACCCTGGCAACCAGAACCAGGCTAATCCGGGTAATGGCTGCCGCCTGACGCCGGCCGATTTTCTGAAAGCTGCTGAAGGTGCCCTCTGCCGGCAGCGGCAGACGAAAATACCGCAGTAATTCATCCTGCCGGATAACCGTCTGATAGGGCTTCTCCACCAGATCGCCAGCCGGAACCACTCTTTCCCCGGCCTGAGAGGCTAAAACAACCTCCGCTTCAAAGGCCACCAGCGGCCCCAGGGTATCGGCGCAGGCAGCGGCGTTACAGACATTGCCTCCAATGGTTCCCCGGTTGCGAATCGGTGTTGAGCCGAGGGCCCGGGCTGCCTCCACCAGAGCAGGATATTTTTCCTGCAGAAGTTCAGATTTAATAATTTCCCGGTGGGTAACGAGAGCTCCAATCCGAACAAAATCCTGCTCCTCTGCTATTCCCTGAAGTTCGGAAATATTTGTTATATCCAGAATTCCGGCAAACTCCTGGAGCAGCTCCCGGTCCTCTCTAATTTTCACCATCAGATCCGTACCGCCGGCCACGGGTTTTATGACCCCGGAGCTGTCGGCCAGCAGTTCCAGAGCTGCCTCAAGATTATCAGTTTGAAAAAACTTAATATCTTCAGTCATGCCATTAACCCTCCCTGCTCAAATTCCGGCCCAGCAGAACCCTCTCCAGGTTGAGGGGCAGATCTCTCAATCTGCGGCCGGTGGCCTGGGCCAGAGCATTGTTGATGGCTGCTCCTCCCAGCTCCATTGCCGGTTCGCCAATCGATTTAGCACCGTAGGGACCGGCCGGGTCGGGATTTTCAACTATGATTGCATCTATATTGTCCGGAGCATCCTTGACTGTGGGTATTAGATATTCATCAAAATTGGTATGGCTGATATAGCCTTGAAAAAATCCGAGATCTTCCATCAGGGCATGTCCTAAGGCCATCACCGTTCCTCCGTAAATCTGTCCCCTGACATTGGCGGGATTAATCGCCTTACCCACATCATGGGCTGCCGCCATATTGAGGACCCGAACCTCGCCGGTTCCGGTGTCAACCTCTACTTCGGCTGCCTGACAGCCGTAAACATAGGTGAAGTAAGGGCGTCCCTGCCCGGTTTCTTCGTCCCAGGAAATTCCCGGAGCCTTGTACCAGCCGTAGGAAGAAAGAAAAACTCCGCTGTGGAAGGCGCTGGCCGCCAGTTCCGGAAAATCAACTATCTTGCTGCCCTCGATGGTAAAGAGAGCATCATCCCGGTAAAGGATCTCACCCCGGTAATCATATTCCTCAGCGACAAATTCTTTGATCACTGTTTTAATGTTTTCTGCAGCATTCTTAACAGCACTGCCGCCCATCAGGGTACTACGGGAGGCCACCGTGGAACCGCTTTCCGGTGATATTGAAGTGTCAGTTTCCATGTGGGTAATACGGTCCAGACTGACTCCCAGCTCTTCGGCAGCTATCTGGGAGAAAATAGTTTTTAAACCCTGACCGTTTTCAGCCAGACCGGAGTAGACTATGATGCTGCCATCCTTCTGGACAGAAACAATCGCTCCCGCAGCATCTATCGCTTCTGCTCCCAGACTGACCCCCCGGTAGCTGATGGCAAAACCGATACCCCTTTTAATATCACCGGGCTGGGGCTGGCTGTAGCGGCGGTACTTCTCCTGATAATCTATAGCTTCCAGGGCTTTATCCATAACCTCGGCCAGACTTACTTCATGGTTGTCCAGTTTCTGATTGCTGGCTGTCCGGGAATTATTGGAAAACATGTTTTTCCGGCGGATCTCTTCAGGAGTCATTCCCAGCTCCCGGGCAAGCTCATCCATCATCGATTCCTGAGCAAAGATTACCGGAGGAGAACCATAGCCTCTCATGGCTCCGGTATAGGGGCTGTTGGTATAAAAGCCGTAGGTATCTGTCTTAACATGGGGAACCTCATAGGGGCCGGTGGCCTGAACCACCGATCTCCAGGTAACAAAGGGGGTCTGACAGGCATAGGCTCCACTATCAGCTGCCGCCTCAATCTCCATGGCCACCAGTTCTCCATTCTCCCGGGCTCCCATCCGGTACTTCATGGTGTAGGGATGGCGTTTGTAACTTTCAATAATCGACTCTTCTCTGGTATTAACCAGCTGAACCGGTCTCCCGGTATTTAAAGCCATAAGCGCCGCCCGGCAGGCCATGGATGAAATATTTTCGTCTTTACCACCAAAGGAACCCCCCATATTGTCCTGAATAATTCGCACCCTGCTGAGATCACAGTCCAGCACGGTGGCCAGAGCATCTCTGGTGGCATTCGGGTTCTGGACAGAGCCATAGACAGTTACCAGAGTATTCCTTTCTTCGGGGACCACGGTAACCGCCTCCGGTTCCAGGTAGGCATGTTCGACAAACTGGGTGGTATATTTTCTTTCCAGCACCACATCCGCCTGCGCCATTCCCTGCTCCACATCTCCCTTGCGCAGAGGATGATGAATTACCTGATTATTTTCTTCCCCCGGCATAACCACCGGAGCCTCAGGCCGGCGGGCTTCCTCCACCCCGTAAACTCCCGGCAGTTCTTCATACTCCAGTTCGATTAATTTTGCAGCCTCCCGGGCGGATTCCCGGGAATTTGCTGCCAGCATAGCTACTCCATCTCCAATATAGAGGACTCTCTTTTCGGCCAGCACCCTTTGATTTTCAATAATGACTCCAAAAAGATTGTTGGGAATATCTTCGGCTGTCATAACCACTTCTACTCCCGGATAGGCTGCAGCTTTATCAGTATTAATTTCCTTTATTCTGGCATGGGGATAGCTGCTGCGCACCACTTTCCCGTAAAGCATATTGTGAAACTTCAAATCTGCTCCAAACTTTGCTTTGCCGGTCACCTTGGCCCGGGCATCGACCCGCTTTTTTGATCTGTTAACCTGCTGTCTTTCCGGCATAAGAAACACCTCCAGCATAGATTTTCACCGGCAGCTAGCTGCCGGCAAATGCTATTAAATATCCTGTAATTTTAACCTGCTGATGAATTTATCCTTATTAATTTTTATTTCTACTATCAGAGCCAGAATCCTGCCAGAAATAACCGGAGAGTAGAAAAAAATAGAAAAAGACCAAAACAGCATGGTCTTGAACCAGGTTTTGGTCTTCTTCTCCTTCAAATTTATAAATTCTTCTGCTAGATATTAGCTGGCAGCCAGGCATAAAACTGAGCTGCCCTGAGCAGGTGTTCTACTGAAACCTTCTCATTCACGGTGTGAGCATAGATTTCATTGGCAGGTCCAAAACCAATACAGGGAATTCCCTCCCGTCCCATGATGGAAACGCCATTGGTGCTGAAGGTCCATTTATCGACCAGAGGTTCCTGCTGAAATACCTCCTGATAGGTGGCCACTGCAGATTGAATAGCGGGATGATCTTCTTCCAAAACCCAGGTGGGATAGTACTTTTCTGTTTCATAGACCAGCCCGGTATAACTGGGGGTATCATATCTGGGAATTTCTACCCTTGCTTCAACCCCAGCTTCTTTAATAACCTCCCTGATCTGATTAACAGCCAGCTCCTTATCTTCCCCGGCGGTAAGCCGCCGATCCAGGTGAATCAGTGTCTTATTGGGGACAGCATTTAGGCTGGGAGTTTCATTGGTTATATGGGTAGCCACAATGCTCCCTTTACCGAGAAAGTCATCATGCTTAAGCCTTTCGTTCAGCTCTTCAATCCCGGAAATAATTTTGGCCATCTTATAAAGGGAGTTGACTCCTCTTTCGGGAGCACTGCCGTGGCAGGAAACACCTTCAGTGATAACCTGCATTTCCATACGGCCCCGATGGCCCCGGTAAATGTTGAGATTGGTGGGCTCTGTCACAACCACCAGTTCGGGATCAAACAGCCCTTCATTCAAAATATACTGCCAGCACAAGCCATCACAGTCCTCCTCCTGAACGGAACCTACAAAATAAAGGCTGAATTCCTCATGGAGACCCAGGTCTTTAATGGCTTTCCCAGCATAGACCATGGAAACCATGGAAGCCTCCTGGTCGGTGGCACCCCGACCATAAATATAACCATCCTCCATCTTGCCCTTAAAGGGATCCCAGTCCCATTCTTCCGGATCTCCAATTCCGACGGTATCAATGTGGGCATCGTAGGCAATCACCTTTTCCCCGTGGCCCACTCTGCCGATAATATTGCCCATACCGTCAACAAAGGCCTCAGCAAAGCCCACCTTTTCCATTTCTTGCTTAATCCGCTGGACCACTTCCTTTTCCTGACAGCTTTCGCTGGGGATGCGGATAAGGTCCCGCATAAATTTAATCATTGCTTCCTGCTGGCTGGCTATTTCCGCTTTGATTTTAGCAATAACTTCAGCTTCTCTCTTCATATTATTCATCCTATCCCCGTCCACCCATGGTCAGGGCCATAACAGCCTTGGCGGTATGCAGTCTGTTTTCCGCTTCACTGTAGACTATTGAGCGGGGGCCATCAATTACCGAGTCTTCCACTTCATTGCCCCTGTCAGCCGGCAGGGCGTGCATATACATGACATCCTCTCTGGCCAGCGCCATTCTCTCTTCGATGCATTTCCAGTCCTTATTGGCGTCCAGCAGGTCATTGCCCTTCTTATCCTCAGGATCACTTACCCAGTTGCCCCAGTTCTTGGGTATAACAATGTCAGCATCCCGGTAGGCTTCTTCCTGGTCATGGGTTATTTTAAAGGAACCACCATTCTTTTCAGCATTCTCCCTGGCCTGCTCATAGGCCCATTCCGGCAGCTCAAAACCTTCGGGATAGGCCAGAGTAACATCCATGGCATAGCGGGGGAAGAGCAGAATCTGGGTCAGGGGCACAGAGATCGGCTTTTTGTGGGTGGTAGCATAGGCCCAGATAACCGAAATTTTAAGCTTCCTGGTTACTTCTTTTTTCTCCTTGATGGTCAAAAGATCGGCCAGCCCCTGCATGGGATGGTAAAGATCACACTGAAGATTCATAATGGGAACAGGAGTATTGGCGGCCATATCCCTGAGATATTTGTTGCCCTCATTCCAGTTGCAGTTCCGGCAGGCAATAGCATGACCGTAACTCCCCAGAATAACAGCTGTATCCTTGGCTACCTCGCCATGAGAAACCTGCATGGTTGAAGTGTCCAGGAAGTTGGCATGACCTCCCAGTTGAGCCAGTCCGGCTTCCATGGAGTTTCTGGTCCGGGTGGATTCTTCAAAAAACATTAAAAGCGCTGTTTTATTCTGGAGATAGGGGGTGGGAATATCCAGGGCAAATTTTCTTTTCAAATCCAGGGAAACATCCAATAAAGTATCGATTTCCTCCCGGGTCCATTCCTGCAGGGTGATAAAATCTTTGTTGCGAAAGACAGTTTGCATGCAAATAACCTCCTTGGATTTTACCTTGAAAATATGCTGTAATATTTTCATCTATTGTTGTGCTCCGAAGGGGGATGGCGGTTTACCTTTAAAATAATGCTAATGGGCTTTATTTTTTTCTGATAATTGCGAAGGTTGCAGGACGGCACACATAAGTTTCAAGCACGTAATGCAGAAAAATTTCAGCTTTTGCGAAGTAATTTTATGATCATTTTACTTTACGTGCAGAAAAAGCATGTGTAATGTGACTGAAAACTTCAATTTCGCTGACTAAAATTTCGCTGACTAAAATACTCCTCTCCTTTTTCCGTTGGTAGAAAACAACCGGGAGCAATTATATTTATACAGACAACAAGTTTCTCACTTTGAAAATATGCAGTTTAATTTATATTTATTTTAAATCTGGCAAACTAAAAATTGGGGGGAGTTATGGCTGAAACAAAGACCAGTTCTTCTTCTCCGATACTGGTAATTTTGTGAGGAATACTGGCGATATAATAGATGCTGTCACCCGGTTCCAGTTCATGATGCTGGTCGCCGACCTGAATTTTCATCCGACCTTTCAGGACCAGGGTGCACTCCTCACCCTGGTGGGGTAAGGGTTCCTCTACTGTGCTGTCTCCGGGATCCAGCCGGGCCTCAATCAATTCCATCTGGTTGTTAAGGCTGGGACTTATCAGTTCCACCCTGGAGTTAGAGTCGGGATACTTAATCTGTTTCCTCTCATCCCGGCGTACCACAGAATTATGCTCATTCTCATCGACCAGAAAATAAAAAATGGGAACTCCCAGTGCCTTGGCTATTTCTCTTAAAGCCGTTATCGAGGGCTCGGCCAGACCTCTTTCCACCTGGCTTAAATAGCTGGAGGTCTTGTTAATTTTTTCAGCCAATTCGGCCAGGCTCATTTCCTGGGAGCGCCGCATCTTTCTGATTTTAGCTCCCATTTCCTGATTTTTATTCATCTTTAATTATCCCCTTCCTGGCAAAGGTTTGGGTTAAAAGCTCCAGGTCAGGTTCTATCTCTATCCCCCTGCCCGCTGCTTTTCGGGCATTACCAATATCCTTAAGACCATTTCCGGTGACAACAAAACCAACCTCATCCCGGGAGCCAATTTCTTTTCTGTCAACCATCTTCCTGATGCCGGCCAGTCCGGCAACACCAGCAGGCTCACCAAATACTCCGGCAGTTCTGCCCAAAAGCCGCATCATTTCATAAATTTCTTCATCACTAACATTAATCATCTCACCCTGGCTATTCTTAATTCCTCTAATGGCCTTCTTATAATTTCGAGGATTACCTACAGCTATACTGTCAGCTATAGTATTTTCTTCTGTAACTTTGAGTTCTTCCCCGGAGTAAAAAGCTTCAGTTATGGGGGCGCAGCCCTCAGCCTGAACACCTAAAAGACGGGGAACCCTGTCGATAAATCCAATTTCTCTCAGGTCCTGCAGGGCCTTCCAGGCCCCGGCAATGGTACAGCCATCTCCCACAGAAAAAACCAGCCAGTCCGGGAGTTTGAAATTCAGCTGTTCCGCCATTTCCAGCACACAGGTCTTCTTGCCCTCAACCATATAGGGGTTGATCGCGGCATTGCGGTTATACCAGCCCCATTTATTTATGGCGTCACGGGAGAGAAAATAGGCCTCTTCATAGGTGCCCTGCACCGAGACCACGGTGGCCCCATAGATTAAAAGTTGGGCCAGCTTGCCTCCCGGTGCTCTTTCCGGCACAAAAATAACCGTTTCCAGCAAGCCGCCCAGAGAAGCAGCATTCCCCGCCAGCGATGAGGCAGCATTCCCGGTGGAAGAACAGGCCACCACCCGGGCCCCGGCTTCCTGGGCTTTAACTGCTGCTACCGCGGAAGCCCTGTCTTTCAAGGAACCGGTAGGATTCAAACCATCATCCTTGAGCCAGATATTTTCCAGGCCCAGCTCCCGGGCCAGATCCGGCGACTGATAGAGCGGGGTGTCTCCTACCCTGAGAGGCGGACGGCGGGTACCGCTTTCCATTGGCAGAAGAGGTGCATAGCGCCAGATCCGGCAGTCCTTATCCGCCGCTAGCTCTGCCTTGCTCCAGCTGCTGGCGATATTCTGATAATCATATTCCACCTCCAGCAGACCTTCCTCGCCGCAGTCCGGGCAGAGATAGCGCTCGGGTTCTGCTGGATAGGTTTTATCACAGTTGATGCAGCTCAGACGACTGACATACTCCATTGTTTATTTCAGCTCCTCCAGCAATCCCGTTTTCTGATTGAACTCTTCAATCAGAACATCAATTTCCGGCGCCAGCTGATGCAGTCTTTCCCAGTAATTATCATAATCATACCACTGGGCCTTAAGCTCTTCGCTGTCCCGGCCCTGCTGCTCAACCCAGGTATAATACTTCAAATTATGGATTCTCTT
>PWHA01000052.1 GCA_003554685.1 Halanaerobiaceae bacterium | reverse complement strand
GTTTGACCACAAAAAGGTTTAAGAATTATTCTTGCTACAATATATAGTAGGTTGAAGATCAATTAAGTACAACATATAGTATGATTTTGTTTGTTAATTTGCAAAATAGACCTTTTTGTGGTCAAACCATTAATATTTGATATTGCTAAAGATTTTTGTAAACTATATTTTAGATTTACCATAGTGCAGTTTTTGCTTTAATTGAGATTTGATGCTGTATAGAAAGTTAAAGAGGTTAATAAGATTGATTTTGCAATTAATGTTTGCTTTTACAATGGAGTTTTGCTGCTGCAATTAAGGCTTGAGGCTCCAGTGGCATTAAAGGAAAGGGGGGGTTAATTTTGGAGAGGGAACAGAAATATAAATTTTTTTTGACCGATTTTCCTTTTGAGAAACTGGATATTGAAAGGAAGGTGCTGGAGGAGCGGGGTTTTAGGGCCGAGTTTGATCAAAGCTGGTGTGAAACACCAGAGGAGGTGATCGCGTCTGCCGGTAATCCGGAGGTGCTTCTGGTTCATCATGCTCCCATAACCCGGGAGGTGATCGAGGCTCTGCCCGGGCTGAAGGTTATTGGGCGGTACGGGACCGGTTATGATGTGGTTGATGTGGAGGCAGCAGGTGAAATGGGAGTTTATGTGGTTAATGCTCCGGATTACTGTGTGGAAGAGGTATCCACTCATGTGATAGGACTTCTGATTTCGCTGGTACGAAAGATAGGGTATTTACATAATTTTATAATGACTGAGAAATGGGAAAGTGAGGAGGATTTTCGCCGGGCCGGAAGGATATCCAGGCTTAAAGGTAAAAGGCTGGGGTTGATTGGATTTGGCAGAATCGGGCAGCGGGTGGCTGTCAAGGCCCGAGCTCTGGGGCTTGAGGTGGTTGTTTATAAGAGGCGGAGAAATCAAGAACTTGCTCTTGATTTCGGGATTGAATATGCCGGGCTGGAAGAACTCTTAAGAAAATCGGATTATGTGTCTCTCCATGTACCGTTAAATGCTGAGACTGAATATCTGCTGGGTGAGAGGGAATTTTCTCTGATGAAGCCCGGGGCACTGCTGGTTAATACCTCGAGGGGCCGAATTATCCGGGAGGAGGATCTGGTTGCTGCTCTGAAGGAGGAGGAAATTGCCGGAGCGGCTCTGGATGTTTTTGCCAGTGAGCCACTGGAGAAGGGGCATCCGCTGCTTGGGTTTGATGGGAAAAAAATGGTGCTTACTCCTCATTCAGCTTTCTATTCTCAAGAGGCGGAGGTTGAGGTCAGGAGGAGCGTTCTTGAGGCGGCGATAGAGCTGCTGCTGGGAAGGAAGCCGGATAATCTGGTTAATCAGGTTAATCAGGAAAGCTGATCAGAAAAAGGGCTAGGAGTAATATTTTGCAAGATGTTATCTGGCATAAGATGGGGTACACTTTTTTAATGGTAAACCCGCATACCCCCTGAGGCACAACAATAGATGAAAATATTACAGCATATTTTCAAGGTGAAACTCTATTAAGACATGGGCTGGAAAAAGGACTTTTTACCGGGCTGGAGGAGTCACTATTTTGCTTGTAATAAAAGCCTAAAAATGGTATAATTATTATGAAATATTTATATTATCTAATTTGAAAATTCCAGCTTTATTTTCTGGCTTTTTGTGCTTTTTATTTTCTGAATTTGATATTTGGGTGGTATGGCAGGTAGCGGGAGGAAATCGAGGTGAAGTAAGTTTATGGCCAGAGCTAAAAAATATTATAGATGCCAGGAATGCGGCTATGATTCTCCAAACTGGATGGGAAGGTGTTCCAGTTGCGGCAACTGGAACACCTTTATTGAATATTATAGAGAAAAATCGGGCAGCAGGAAAGGCGGCAACAGATTAAGTGCCGGGGAGCGGGCTGCCGGGGACGGTCCAGAGCCTTTGACTAAAATATCTGATAATGAACAGGAAAGAATCATTAGTGGAATTACCGAATTTGATAGAGTCCTGGGGGGCGGACTGGTAAATGGCTCTTTAGTGCTGCTGGGAGGCGCTCCGGGAATAGGCAAATCCACCCTGATTTTGCAGGTGGCTTTTCTATTTGGCCAGCAGAATAAGAAGGTCCTCTATATTGCCGGGGAAGAATCCCGGCATCAGCTGGCTATCAGGGCAGAAAGAATCGGGGCCTATCATGACAATATTTTCATTCTTTCCACCACAAGTTATCAGGCGGCTGCCTGGGAAATCACGGAAAATGATTTTGATATTGTTATTGTTGATTCGATTCAGACAATCTATGACGAAAAGGTGGACTCCTCTCCGGGCAGCCTGGTTCAGGTCCGGGAGGTTACCCAGGCCTTTTTGCGGCTTTCCAAAGGAAGCGGGATTCCGGTGATTTTGATCGGACATGTTACCAAGAAAGGTCAGCTGGCCGGGCCCCGGATTATGGAGCATATGGTTGATACTGTTCTCTACCTGGAAGGTGACAGCAGCAATAATTACCGGCTTTTAAAGGCCAGCAAGAATAGATTCGGCTCGATTGCTGAAGTTGGTGTTTTTTCCATGGAAGGTTCTGGGCTTAAGGAGATCAGAAATCCTTCCAACCTGTTTCTCCGGGAGAAGCCGGCCGGCAGTTCCGGTTCGGTGGTGGTTCCGGTTTCCGAGGGTAGTAGAATAATTCTGGTGGAAGCTCAGGTGCTGGTAACTTCAGGAACCTATGGTGCTTCCCGGAGGATTACCTCCGGGGTAGATCGAGGTCGGGCCAATCTGCTGCTGGCGGTGCTGGAGAAGCATCTGGGGTTAAATCTGGCAGATCGGGACATTCATTTCAACATTGTGGGCGGGCTCAAGGTCAGCGAACCGGCCCTGGATCTGGCTCTGGCTGCTGCCACCATCTCGAGTTATTTTGATCTGCCGCTGGATTCTGAGCTGGCGGTCTGCGGTGAAGTGGGTTTGAGTGGGGAAATTCGCTCCATTCCCGGAATGAAATCCCGGATAAAAGAGGCGGTAAGAATGGGTTTTTCCAGCCTGATTTTTCCCCAGGGCAATTACAGCCGGGAATTTGCCGATTTTGACCTTGATTTGAAACCTGTTAAGAAAATTGGTGAGCTGGAAAAGAAGCTCAAGCAGCTGACCAACAGTCGGGCAAAATAAAGAAATTATGGGTTCTAGAAATTATTAGAAATTATGGGTTTTATTTTAAGCTGGATTATTCAGATATTTAGTATCTATTAGCATATAATAAATAACACTAATGTTAGCATCTAATAAATAAATGTTAGCATCTAATCATTGTACTGTGAAAACTCGATTTTTGATATTTTTATGAATAAAAATGCTGTCAAAACAAGAACCTTACAAGATAAAATATGGTTATTAGGCATTTTTATGGTTATTAGGCCTTTTTGCAGTATACCCATTTTTATAGTTTTAATGATTTTATAGCAGTGAGATTTAAAGAAAAAATGGAAATTAGTAATGGTAAAAGTTCTATTTAAATACGACATAATAAGACATAATAAGAGGAGGTGAAGCAATGGAGAAAACAGATGATGTCATACTGGAAGCACTGCATAAGATTGCTCCCGGGACTATTTTTCGTGAAGGACTGGAAAATATACTGCGGGCACAAACCGGGGGTTTAATAGTGGCCGGCGATAGTGAGGAAGTAATGAATCTTGTTGATGGAGGTTTTTCCATTAATGCTGATGTCACACCGGCCCGGCTTTATGAGCTGGCTAAAATGGATGGAGCTATCATTCTAAATAATGATGTTGATAAAATAC
>PWHA01000100.1 GCA_003554685.1 Halanaerobiaceae bacterium | reverse complement strand
GAACATATAACAAATACAAATATAATCATATCTAGCAATTAAGCTTAAATTTAAGTTAATAATTACTTTGCCAACCTCAGGACACTTTTAAGCATTACCTGAATTGCTTGTTCCTTATCTTCGTAAGTGGAATGTTTATAGTTATTTAGATGAATCATTATTAAAATATGAGGAGAGATAAATCAAAGTTGGGATGCAGCAAAAAAATCATGGAGGAATACCGGGAAGTAATTTTTGAATTTTACCCGGCATACTACCCCTTTAACTGGAAAACAAAGAATTGGGGTTGTTCCCTGGAACAATCCAATCTTTTGTGCGGATTTACTTGTCAGGCCAGGGGATCTAGTTGTAGCTGACGATATCGGTGTAGTGAGAGTTCCGCAAGATTTGGTTGAGCAGGTTTTAAAATACTGCAAGGAAAAAGAAGTAAAGGAAGAATAAATTAAAAAGAAAATATTGAATGGTAACAAGCTGTCTGCCCTGTATGGATAAACAGCGCCTGATGAGTAGCATTCTCAAAAATTAATTAACGAAGATCAATAATAGCAGAAATATCGACATGCGCTATTATTGATATGCAAATTATTCATTTTACTATATATTCATGTTGGTATAAAATTTAATTAGATAATATTTGAAGTGACTACATAAGTTAAATTATGTAGTTTTTTAAGGGTTTAAGTGAATGGTTTAAGAAACAACACAAATGGAGGGAATAATATTGGGAAAAGGGAGAATCGCAGTTCTCTCGGGAAATGATGCTATAGCTGAAGGAGCTATAGCGGCCGGTATGCGTTTCTTCGCCGGATATCCTATAACTCCTGCAAGCGAAATTTCTCATTTTTGTGCTGACGAATTGCCAAAATACGGCGGTAAGTTTATTCAGATGGAAGACGAAATTGGTAGTATGGCCGCCATAATTGGGGCATCTATGGCAGGTGGAAAATCAATGACTTCTACCAGCGGCCCGGGATTTTCATTGATGCAGGAAAATTTGGGTTTTGCCATTATGGCCGAAGTGCCCTGTGTAGTTGTGGATGTAATGCGATTTGGTCCCAGCCAGGGAGTCGCTACCGTGCCTGCGCAAGCTGATGTTATGCAGGCGCGATGGGGTACTCATGGTGATCATCCCAGTATAACCCTTGCTCCATCAACTGTTGAGGAAGCTTATCATGTGACGGTGCGCGCTTTTAATATGGCAGAGAAATATCGGACCCCGGTAATTATTTTATCTGATGCCACTCTGTCTCAAATGAGCGAAAAAATAGAAATTCCTGGTCCTGACAGTTTGGAAATCCTGAATAGGAAAAAAGCAACGATTGACCCTGAACAATTTAAACCATATCAAGATGATGGTACAGGAATTTGCCCCTTTGCCTCTTATGGTAATGGATACATATGGTACACAACAGGTATTGTTCACGATGAAACAGGTTTTCCGGCTACGGGGGATCCTGACAAATTAACGATACAAATTAATAGGTTATATGACAAGATTAACGAAAACTTGGATGATATTATTCAGGTTGATGAATACATGACAGAAGATGCGGAAATTGTTGTCTTGGCTTATGGTTCTGTAGCCAGGTCAGCTTTTGCCGCAGCCGATAAGGCTCGCAACGAAGGCATAAAGGTAGGAGTGGTAAAACCAATAACCATATGGCCATTTCCTGAAGATGTAATTAAGAAGGTCAGGGAAAAAGTAGAATCAATACTCGTGTGTGAAATGAATCATGGTCAATTATTTGAGAAGGTAAAAGAAACTGTTGAAGGCAAAGCTAAGATGGCTTTTCTGGGTCAGTATAATGGAAAATTAATCAAACCAGACAAAATATTGGCAGCAATCAAGGAGGTTTCAAGCGGTGTCTTCCAATAGTATAGTTGAAAAATATCTTCGAACAGATAAACTTCCACATATCTGGTGTCCAGGCTGTGGCAATGGAATAGTAATTAATTCTTTGATCAGGGCCATTGATAATGCAGGCTTGAAACAAGAAAAAACAGTGGTTATTTCGGGGATTGGATGTTCTGGCAGAGCTTCGGGTTATTTAAAGTTTTGCGCTTTTCAGCCTGTTCATGGAAGAGTTTTAGCTTACGCAACAGGCATCAAGTTATTTAAGCCTGAATTACATGTTATTTGCATTATGGGAGATGGTGATTGCGCCTCAATAGGGGGAAACCATTTAATTCATGCAGCCAGAAGAAACATTGGTGTAACAGCTGTTGTGCTTAATAATAGTAACTATGGGATGACAGGTGGGCAGTATTCCCCCACAACTCCTGAGGGAGCAAGAACCAGGACCTCTCCATATGGACATATAGAACCGCCTTTTGATATATGTGAACTGGCGAAAACTTCAGGAGCGACCTATGTTGCCAGATCTCATACCTACAAACCGCGGATATTAACCAAGTACTTTCAAAAAGCTCTAACCCACGATGGATTTGCGCTGGTAGAGGCCATGTGTGATTGTCCTACCCTGTATGGCAGGTTAAATAAGAAAGGCGCAGGAAAGGAAATGCTTATGAAACAAAAAGATAGGGCTATATCATTGGAAAAAGCAAAAAATATGAGCAGTGAGGAACTTGAAGATAAGTTTATGGTTGGCGAATTTGTAAACAAGATAAAACCTGAATATACAAACCAATATACAAAAATGATCGAAAAAGTCAAACTGGAGGCCGATTAAAATGTCTGATTATTTTGAAGTAAGACTGAGCGGTTCTGGTGGGCAGGGCATGATGCTTGCGGGAACTTTTTTAGCTGAAGCAGCAGGAATATATGATGATAAAAATATTGTTCTCTGTAAGTCTTATGGACCCGAAGCCAGGGGAGGCGCCTGTCGTTCGGAGGTTATTATTAGTGCGAAACCTATAGTATACCCGGAAGTGCAAGAACCTGATTTAGTTCTCGCTATGACCCAAGAAGCTTGTAATAAATATTACAAAGATTTAAAGCCAGGGGGAATAATGATCGTTGATCCTGAACATGTTCAGGAAATACCTGAGGCCAATATTGAGATCTTCCAAGTTCCTCTTACCAGGATAGCAAGGGAAGAAGTTGGAAATGAAATCACTGCTAATGTTGTTGCCCTGGGAGCTTTTGCAGCGATCGTTGATTGGGTAACTAGAGACTCTATTAGAAAAGCTATTCTTGATAGAACGCCCAAAGGTACTGATGATTTAAACAAGAAAGCTTTTGATTATGGATACAAATATGTGTTGAATAATTACAAGGAAACAGCAAGGAAAGTTGGATGAGAGTTATTTGTTGAGGGGTAAAAATGTTAAATTTGGCTGATAGAGCTGAATCCATTAAGCCGTCTTTACGTTTCCAGTTTTTGTTTATATGCCAATGTTAATATTTCTTATCGTTATCTTTTAGGAGATGATTAGTAAGGTGAGCAAAAACAACTAAAAATTATTTTTGGGGAGATGATAATTCATGCAAGAAAATAATTTGCCGCTGAGAGGAGTTAAAATATTAGATATTGGGACGATGATGTCTGCGCCATGGGCAGCAGCGTTTTTAGGTGATTTTGGAGCTGAAGTAATTAAAATTGAGCACCCCCAAAAAGGAGATAATTCCAGGCAGTTTGGGGACCTAAAAGATGGCAAAGGTGTTTTTTGGAAAACCCTTTCCAGAAATAAGAAATGTATAACGCTAAACATAAATACTGAAGAAGGAACTGATATTTTTCTAAACCTAATCAAACAATGCGATGTACTTATTGAAAACTTTCGCCCCG
>PWHA01000012.1 GCA_003554685.1 Halanaerobiaceae bacterium | reverse complement strand
TCGCCACTTTAACTGAGTTTACAGTTCAAACAATTGCTGATACCTTGCTCCTTGATCTGAATGAAATGAGTACTTCAAGTGAACACTTCCAAGAACCGCGAATTATGGAAATCTTTGTAAGCGGCGGTGGTAGTTTTAACAGGGAATTAATGAGAAGGCTTGCCAGCACCATGAAAAATAAGCTTAAAAGAGTAGGTCAGATGAGAAGAGTGGAGACAGAAGTTTTAAACTCAAAAACAGCGGCTGAAAACAAACTTCCCCTAATTTCTGCAGAAGAAAAAGAGGCTGCTGCTTTTGCGGTACTGGCCTGGCTTACTCTTAAGAACAAACCAGGAAATCTGCCGCAAATAACTGGAGCAAGTAAACCGGTAGTTCTAGGAGAAGTAAACCCCGGTCCTAAATTCTTTTATATTTCTGACAGTTAATCAGCTAGAAAAGGTTTTGACTAAGCGATTTGACTAAAATACTTGGTAATTATCTAAGAGTTATTAAGTTTTTATAAGCAATTAAATCAAATATTAAGATAGGAGTGGTTGCATGTCCGGGGAGAAAGATATAAAGGCTTTTGATTATAATAATTCTGGGTCTCTGCATATACAGAGTTATTTGCAGGATTTAAAACCAGCCGAGCAAAAGGTGGCTGACTATATCCTCAAGAATGTGGATGAGGTTATTTATGCTTCGATAACCAGCCTGAGCAAAGAGACCGGTGTCAGTGAGGCCACCATTGTCAAATTATGCCAGCGGCTGGGTTATTCCGGTTACCAGGAACTTAAAATTATGCTGGCCCGGGAGAGCCAGCAGCAGGGCAGACAGGAAAAAATTTATGGGGAGATCAATCCCGATGATTCTCTGGCTCAGGTTAAAGATAAAATGTTTCAGAAATATCAGGAGGTTCTGGGCAACACCAAAAGTCTGCTGGATGGTCGGAAAATTGCCAGGATAATTGAGCTTATTGGAAAGAGTCAGAGGCTTTATTTCTTTGGTTTTGGGGCATCTTCTCTGGTTGCCCGGGATGCTGAGCTTAAGTTTACCCGGATAAATATTCCAGCGACTGCGGTGGACCGGGTCCATGATCAGAAGATGCTTTCAGCCAATCTAACGGAGAAGGACCTGGTTTTTGCTATTTCCAACTCCGGGAGAACCAGAGAGATTTTGGAGGCGGTTGATATTCTTCAGGAAAATAACTGTCCGGTGGTGGCGATTACCTCACAGGCTGGCTCGCCTCTGGGGCAGCGGGCTGATTACCTTCTCTTAAATTCCTCTAAGGAAACTCCCTTCCGAGGCAGCGCCATGGCCTCCCGGATGGCCCAGATGGCCGTCATTGATATGATATTTCTGGGTACCGCCCTGGAGAATTATGAGGAGACCAACAGGGCTCTCCAGCGGACCCACGAGGCTGTTCAGAGCAGCAAGGATTAAATCTTGACTGGAATTTAGAAGGTGCTGATTCAAAATTGTTTGATTTAACATTAATACATTGTCATAAAATTTGGTTAACGGAACATATTAAATAAAAAATGATATTGGGAGGAAATTTTGTTGAGCAAAAATAGGATCAAAAAAATTCTTGAACTGGGTGTTAAAGAAGGAGTTTATCCTGGAGCAGTATTAGGAGTTATGGAAAGGGGCAGATTAACTTTAACTGAAGCTGTGGGTTCTCTTGGTGTTGATGATAAGAAAACTCCCGATGAAGATACGGTATATGATCTTGCCTCTCTAACCAAAGTACTCATTACCACCACTTCTATAATGCAGCTCCTGGAAAAGGGCTTGCTTAATCTTGATGACGCTCTGACAGAGTTTTTTCCGGGTGCCGGTGAAGAATATGGAGATATTACAATCAGACATCTTTTAACCCACACCTCTGGACTGCCTCCTCTGGTAAAATTATGGATTAATCCAGGAGAGAAAAATAAAGTCCTTTCTTATTTGCTCAATCTGGAAGTGCAGTCTGCTCCTGGCAGTCAGGTAAATTACGGCGATCCCAATTTTATACTGCTGGGATTTCTGCTCGAAAGGATCACCGGGGAATCTCTGCAAAAATATGCTCAAAAAAATATTGTTGGGCCCCTTGGTTTGCAGAAAACGGGATTCAATCCTTTACAGTCGGGAGCTTCAGAAAATATAAATAATATAAATGATGTTAATAATATAAATGATATTAATGTTATTAATGATGTTAATGATGTTAATAATAATAGTTTGAATTATAATAAAATAGCTGAAGATGAAATTGCTCCCACTGAATTTTGCAGCTGGCGGGGAAAACTTATTAGAGGGGAAGTTCATGATGAAAACTCCTATTTTCTTGGAGGAGTTAGCGGTCATGCCGGATTATTTTCCTGTCTTTCTGATTTAATAAAACTTGTTAACTCTTTATTGGTATTTGAAAACAATTTCATTGAAAGCAATGGTACTAATAGCAGCAGTAAAGCATATCAACTGCTCCATCCACTTTCACTTAAACTGATGCAACAAACAGCCACTTCTGGAGGAATGGCTGCCCGGGGGATGGGCTGGGATAAAGGAGGAAAGCCCTATTGTTCTGGTGGAGTTTATCTGGATGAAACTGCCTTTGGTCATACTGGATTTACCGGAACTTCTATATGGCATGAGCCGCATTCAAATTTGACCGTCATATTATTAACAAACCGGGTTAATATGGGCCGGGAAAATGACAAAATCATTTCATTTCGCCCCCGTTTACATAATTTGATTCTTACCACACTACTTCAGTAGTTCTTCAGCTTTGTTTTTGACCTGCTTTATTAACTACCCCTACCAGTAGTATATAGTTAATTTTTATCACTATACACTTCTTTTTCCATGAGATTCTTTAATTAATCTGCTCCTGACTGCGATCACCTGATTAATCTGTCTGGATAATCTGTCTGATCCGCTTTATTATTAGTTTATAAATAGATCGCCCGTTCCAGGCAGGAAAATCGTTCTCGAAGGAGAATAATATAAATATGGTGAAATAAAATGAGAAGAGACAGGCGGAGCAGAGCGGTTTCCGATGCTTCCTCACCCCTGAAGGAAAGGTCTATCGGCCTGAGCAAGGTCAGCTGGATTATCAAAGGCAGCAGATCCAACAGGGGCAGCAGGTTCAGCAGTGGCAGCAGCGAAAATTCCAGCAGCCTCTTTTACGCTGGCCGAAAGAATAACCGGAGCATTAGAGACCAACAAAACTGCATAAAATCAGGCAATTTGGGATGAAGGCTGAACATGGCCTCATCCCTTTAATATTTTATCAGGCTAATTTATAAAAGGTGGGGATCAACAATGATAAAAATTAATGGCGAAAGACTTTCAGTAGAGAAGGTAGAGAGCTGCGCCAGGGAAGGTGAAGAGGTTCAGCTTTCAAAGGAGGCAGTAACCCGAATCAAAAAGTCCCGCCAGCAGGTGGAGAAATTAATAGCTGAGAATGGAGTGGTCTATGGCATAACCACCGGTTTCGGCCGCTTCAGCGATACCAGAATATCGCCCCGGGAAGTTGTCAAACTGCAGGAAAACTTAATCCGCAGCCATTCAGCCGGTACCGGCGAAGAGATTCCTGAAGAAGTGGTCCGGGCCATGATGCTCCTGCGGTTAAATGCTCTGGCCCGGGGCTATTCCGGAATCCGCTATTCCACTCTGAAGCTTCTGGTAAAGATGCTGAATCACGGCATTCATCCCGTGATTCCTTCTCAGGGTTCAGTGGGTGCCAGTGGTGATCTGGTACCTCTGGCCCACATGTCCCTGGTTCTGAT
>PWHA01000257.1 GCA_003554685.1 Halanaerobiaceae bacterium | reverse complement strand
GGGGGTGCTGGGTAAATTTCACCGCCGTCCCACCAGGATTTACGGAGCCAGCCGGACCGATGCTGGGGTCCATGCCCGGGGACAGATGGCCCATTTTTATCTGGAGGTGCCCATTCCCCTGAAACGGATTCCTCAGGCCTTTAATGGGGAACTGCCCGATGATATAGTCTGCCTTCAGGCCTGGCAGTGTCCCGAGGATTTTCATGTTCGCCATGATGCGCTGGCAAAAAAATATATCTACCGCATTAATAATAAAACCTACCCTGATGTTTTTACCAGAAATTTTTGTTATCATTATCATGAAAAACTAAAGGTGGAATTCATGCAGCGGGCAGCTAGCCATCTTGAGGGCGAGAAGGATTTTTCTGCCTTCCAGGCTCAGGGCTGCAGCAATGCCACCACCGTGAAAAATATTTATCAGTCCCGGATCACCCTGCAGGAAAACGGTGAAATCTGGCTGGAAATAGTGGGTTCGGGCTTTTTATATAAAATGATGAGAATCATAGCAGGCACCCTTATCAATGCAGGCAAAGGGAAAATTACACCCGATGATATTCCCGGTATTATAGCATCCCGGGATAGAACTCAGGCCGGTTTTACCGCTCCGGCCAAAGGATTAACCCTGTGGAAAATTTATTATGACCAGGAGATTTTGACCAAGGAGGTAATAGAATGAATAAAACTTATATGGCCAACCCGGATGAAGTGGAACGCAAATGGTATGTCGTTGATGCTGCCGGAAAAACTCTAGGCCGGCTGGCTTCAGAGATTGCCCAGGTGCTGCGGGGTAAGCATAAACCTGAATTTACCCCCCATGTGGATACTGGAGATTATGTTATTGTGGTCAATGCTGAAAAAGTAGAATTAACCGGCAACAAGTGGGAGAATAAGATTCATTACAAGCACTCCAATTACCCTGGAGGCCTGAAGCAGACTCCCTATGAAGAACTGAGGAAAAAGAAGCCCACCTTTATTGTAGAAAAGGCTGTTAAGGGTATGATTCCTCATAATAAGCTGGGACGTCAGATAATTAAAAAGCTCAAGGTATATGAAGGTCCGGATCATCCTCATGAGGCCCAGCAGCCCGAAGAATTAGAACTATAATACTGGAAGGAGGAATAATTATGGTTGATGTTCAATATAGAGGCACAGGCAGGAGAAAGACTTCAACTGCCAGGGTGCGCCTGCTGCCGGGCAGTGGAAATGTAACTGTTAACGGCAGAGACGTAGCTGATTATTTCCACCGCAGATCCCAGATAAAGGATTTGAAGTCTCCCCTGGAAACCGTTAACCAGCTGGGCAGCATGGATGTGGAAGTCAATGTCAACGGCGGAGGACTGGCCGGTCAGGCCGGAGCAATCCGCCACGGCATTGCCAGAGCCCTGCTTAAAGTTGATGAGGAGTTCCGGACTCCCCTGAAGAGAGCCGGCTATCTAACCCGTGATCCCCGGATGAAAGAGAGGAAAAAGCCCGGCCTCAAGAAAGCCCGTAAGGCTCCACAATTCTCCAAAAGATAATATCCGCACTTTTCTGCTAAAGCTGCTGAGATATCTAAAAACCCTTCTCCCCGGAGAGGGGTTTTGCTATTGCGATAATTTGTGGACTCAAGAAGGAACCTAAGGCTTTTACTAGAATTATGTTAGTAGCAGAAAAGAGATTAAAGTTATAAACTGGATTTAAGCTGGAAAGGAGGAATAATATGCTAAGGGGAGGCCTTTTTCCTCATCCACCGATTATAATTCCTGAAATTGGCGGTGAGCGGAGACAGAAAGCGACCGAGACCATCGCTGCCAGCAAAAAGCTGGCCGGGTTTTTTGCTGAACAGAAGCCCGATCTGGTGGTGGCTGCCGGCCCCCACGGCCCCACGGATCACAGCAGGATAACCATCAGTGCAGCCCGGGATTACCGGGGTGATCTGGGATACTTCGGGGCTCCTGATATTAAATTTACCCTGGAAGGCTGTCCGGAACTGGCAGCCGAGATAAAGCAGGAGTTTGTTTCGGCAGGCTGGCAGTTAAGGCAGGTTAACCACCAGAAGAGTGGAGCAGAACTGGACCACGGGATCATGGTTCCTCTTTATTTTTTGGAGGAAGCAGGACTGGAGAGGGTTCCCTGGTTGATTTTAAATATGACCTTCTGGGAACCGGAAAAGTTATATGATTTTGGAAAAAAACTGGCTGATTATCTTAAGAAAGAGAGCGAATTTACCGATCCTGTATTTCTGGTCAGCGGTGATTTATCCCACCGCACAGAGCCGGGAGCACCGGGGGGTTATTCCCCCGCAGGAGAGAAGTTTGACCGCCAGCTGATGGGCCTGCTGGCTGAAGGTGACCTGGATGCCATTCTCAAGCTGGATCAACAATTAATCAAGGATGCGGGAGAATGCGGTTACCGTCCGCTGCTGATTGGCCTGGGTTTTTCTGAAAAGCTGGCAGGTAAAGGGGAACTTGATATTGAAGTGTTATCCTATGAGGCGCCCTTTGGAGTGGGTTATGGCGTGGCTCAATTTAGAGATAGGAGGTAAATATGCTGGACTTACCCTATAATCCCGCCTGGCTGGCCCGGGAGGTTCTGGAGGAATATTTTCTCAGGGGCGAGGTTGATTATGAGAGGCTGGAATTTACCGGTGATATTCAGGCCGGCAGCTTTGTTTCCCTGAAAAATAGAGCTGATAACTCTTTAAGGGGATGCATTGGAACAATTGAATCCTGCCAGGATACCCTGGCCCGGGAGGTGGCCTGCAATGCCCTTTCGGCAGCCCTGAAGGATCCCCGCTTTCCGGCTCTGACGGCTGAGGAACTGGAAGAGGTTTATATTACCGTAGATATCCTGGGCAGCCAGGAGAGGGTTGAGGACCGTGGAAAGCTCAATCCCGAAGAGTTTGGGGTGGTGGTTGTTAAAGGAAGCCGCAGGGGTGTACTCTTGCCGGACCTGGAGGGTGTAGACTCCGTGGAGAGGCAGCTTAACATTGCAGCTCAAAAAGCCGGACTCTCTGCCAGGGAGATAGAGCGCGGGAATTTCACCATCTTTCGTTTTCCGGTCCACCGCTTTAAGGAGGACCAGCAATGAGCTTAAAGAACAGCAATCACAGCGGCTATCCGGCCAGTTATTATAGAAAAAAAGAAGATCTGATTGTCTGTGAACTCTGTCCCCACTGCTGTCAGCTGGCCCCAGGAGAGAGAGGCAGATGCCGGGCCAGAGAAAATCGAGAGGGAGAGCTTTTCTCCTTAAATTACGGAGAGGTAAGTTCCCTGTCCCTGGATCCCATCGAGAAGAAGCCGCTCTATCATTTTTACCCCGGACAGGAAACCCTCTCCCTGGGCACCTGGGGCTGCAATCTGGCCTGTGATTTCTGCCAGAACTGGAGAATAAGTCAGGGAGACCCTTCGGTGAGAGACTATAAACCCCGGAAAATCATAGAACTGTGCCGGGAGAAGTCCCAGGAGATAATCTCCTTTACCTATTCCGAGCCCCTGATCTGGTATGAATTTGTCCGGGAGACGGCCGAACTGGCCCGGGAAGAGGGCTATAAAACTGTCCTGGTCAGCAACGGCTTTGTCAACACAGAGCCGCTGGAGGAGCTTATTCCCTTTATCTCGGCCTGCAATATAGATCTGAAATCTTTTCAGGATGATTTTTATCAGAGATTATGTCAGGGACGGGCCGGACCGGTTAAACAGAATTTAAAGCGGCTTGCTGCTTCCGGGGTCCATCTGGAGGTAACCAGTTTGCTGGTTACCGGCGAAAACAGCTCACCGGAGGATGTCAGAGAGCTGGCCGGTTTTTTGGCTGATTTAAATCCCGAAATACCCCTGCATCTTTCCCGGTATCATCCAGCCTATAAATCTGACAGGCCGGCCACCGATCTTAGGGCAATGGAGGAGGCCTATGAGACAGCCCGGACCTATCTTGATTATGTTTATCTGGGAAATGTAGCCGGACCGGGCGGCAGGGATACCAGCTGTCCGGAGTGCGGTAGTCTGGTAATCAAAAGAAGCGGATTTTCCGGCAGAAGCAGGCTGCAGCAGGGCAGCTGCCCGGAATGCGGCCGGGGAATAGCCGGCAAATTTTAATTAGAGACAGGGAGCTGATATAGTTGAGAGATTTATTTGGAACTGATGGTGTGAGAGGTGTTGCCAATCAGGATCTAACTCCGGAGCTGGCTTTTAAACTGGGCCGGGCCGGCGCTTCGGCGCTTGAGGAAGGATCCAGGTTCAGCTGCGGGGAGAAGGAAAAGGTTCTTATCGGCCGGGATACCAGAATTTCCGGCGATATGCTGGCCGCAGCGCTGGCAGCCGGGGTCAACTCGCTGGGAATTGATACGGTAGATCTGGAAGTTGTACCAACTCCGACGGTCTCCTACCTGACCAGAAGCCGGCCGGTGATTGGAGGTATAATGGTTTCTGCCTCCCATAACCCCATCCAGGACAACGGTATTAAATTTTTTGGCTCCGAGGGGATGAAAATATCGGAGGAGATGGAAGATGAAATTGAAACCAGGCTGGAGGCTGAAATGGCCAGACCAACCCATGAAAAGGTGGGCCGCCAGCTGGAGGGCAGGTACTTAATTGAGTTTTATCTGGACAGTGTGCTGGCCTCCTATACCGGTGATATTTCCGGACTTTCTGTGGTGCTGGACTGTGGCCACGGTGCCGCCCATAAGCTGGGTCCCAGAATCCTGAAAAGAGCCGGTCTGGAGAAGATTAAAGTTATCAATCATTCCGGACAGGGTGAGCTGATCAATGTAGACTGCGGCTCTACCAATACCGGGGGACTGAGGGAGACTGTACTGGCCGAGGGAGCTGATCTGGGAATAGCCCTGGATGGTGATGCTGATCGGGTTATCCTGATTGATGAACAGGGCAGAGAGATTGACGGTGATTATATCATGTATATCTGCGGCAGCCATCTCTCCAGCCGGGGTAGACTGAAGGGCAATCGGGTGGTGGCTACCCGTTACAGCAATCTGGGTCTGGCTGAAGCTCTGGAGAGGTCCGGAGTTGAGGTTATTTATTCTGACAATGGTGATAAGTATGTGCTGGCCAGGATTCAGGAGCTAAATTTAAGTCTGGGAGGTGAGAAGTCAGGGCATATAATTTTCAATGAACATAATGTTTCCGGGGATGGAATGCTGACAGCTCTTAAGATTATGGAGGTGATGGCCGAGACCGGCAAACCTCTGAGTAAGCTGGCAGAGGGACTTAAGGAATGGCCCCAGCTTTTAAAAAATGTCAGGGTGAAAAACAAGGAGATGCTGGAGGGTAATTCCAGAATTTCTGAGATTGTTGCTGATGGCGAAAGAGAACTTCAGGATGGCAGGATTTTTGTCAGGGCTTCGGGCACCGAGCCGGTTATCAGGTTGATGCTGGAGGGCCGTGATAAAGCTCTGCTGGAAAAATGGGGAAAGAAGATCGCCGGGGTGATTGGCGAGGAACTTAACTAAATTCTCTGGATTTCAGACCTGTCATCAGACAGCACTTAAAATTGCTGGTAAAAATCAGGGGGTGATTGCGGCAAATTTTGGGGCTGATCCGGTGATTATCGGAAAGTTTTCAGGATTTTAAGGATTTAGGTCGAGGTTTAAAGTTCCAGGATGGATCTGTTTGATAATCAAATTATTTCGGAGATTAAATCGACAGTGTGATAGCGCCTGATCCTGCCAGGCACCTGCCGGGCAGGATGACGAGGAAGGGAGTTAATCGAAGAATTCGGCGGATGCTCCCGGGCCTGAAAACCGGCCCTGAAACCGGCTGTTAAAACCTGAAGGTAACTGCAGGGACAGAGCGGCCGGGAGGTTTTCCAGAAAATCTTAAATGAATATTACGATTTCACTATAAACTGGAGGACTGCATATGTGTGGAATAATTGGTTATGCCGGTAAAGCAGGGGCAGAGAAATTTCTTTTTCAGGGTTTAAAGAAACTGGAATATAGAGGTTATGATTCAGCTGGAATAGCAGTGCTGGATGAAGATGAGATGCAGGTAGTCAAATGTCAGGGCACTCTAGATGAACTGGAGAAGAGGCTCCGGCAGGAAAGTCCCCGGGGTTACCTGGGAATAGGCCATACCCGCTGGGCCACTCATGGAGTTCCTTCCGACGCCAATTCCCATCCCCATCAGGACTGTCAGGGGCGCTTTGCCCTGGTCCATAACGGTATTATTGAAAATTATCAGACCCTCAAGGCTGAACTGCGGTCCGCTGGCCACAATTTCTGCTCTGAGACCGATACCGAGGTGCTGGTCCATTTGCTGGAGGAGATTCATCAGGGTGATATGGTAGCGGCTCTCAGGAAACTGCAGGAAAGGCTGGTAGGATCCTATGCACTGGCTGTGGTGGATAACAGGGAGCCGGAAAAGATTTATGCCCTGCGTCAGGAAAGCCCGCTGGTGATCGGACTGGGAGAGCAGGAGAACTATCTGGCTTCGGATATGCCGGCCCTGCTTAATGCCACCCGAAAGTTTCATATCCTGGAGGATGGTGATCTGGCAGTACTTAAGGAGAATGATATCAGCATTTTTTCAGCCGCTGGTGAGAAAATTGAAGCCGATATTTTTCAGGCGGACTGGGATGCTGAAATGGTTAAGAAGCAGGGATATGAACATTTTATGTTGAAGGAGATATATGAACAGCCCACAGTGGCCCGCCGGCTGCTGTCAGCCTATCTGGACCGGGACCGGGTTGAACTTCCGGAAGTAACTGAGATCTGGGATGATGAAATTGACAGGGTGTTGATCACCGCTTGCGGAACAGCCTATTATTCCGGACTGGTGGGGCGGCATATTCTGGAAGAGCTGGCCAATCTCCCGGTAGAGGTGGAGATCTCCTCCGAACTAAGATATAAAAAGAATTTTCTTGATGAAAATTCTTTAACGCTGGTGGTGAGTCAGTCCGGAGAGACTGCCGATACCTTGGCAGCCCTTAAGCTTGCCAAAAGCAGGGGCAGCCGGGTCCTGGCTCTGACCAATACCATCGGGAGCAGTATAGCCCGGGAGGCGGATGCCGTGGTTGATCTCAAGGCCGGACCGGAAATAGCAGTTGCTTCCACCAAGGCCTATTCAGCCATGCTGACAGCTTTATATCTTACCGGGTTAAAACTGGCCGAGCTGCGGTCTTCTCTTCCTGAAAGAGAACTTCTAACCTACCGCCGGGAACTTCTGAAGCTGCCGGAAAAAATCACGGCAGCCTTAAATCGGGTTGAGGACAGCTGCCGGGAGGCTGCTGATTATCTGAAAAATCACAGCAGCATGTTTTTTATCGGCCGCAACCTGGACTACAGCCTGGCTCTGGAAGGCGCTTTAAAATTAAAGGAAATTTCCTATCTTCATGCTGAAGCCTATCCCGCCGGAGAGCTGAAACACGGAACTCTGGCTCTGGTGGAGGAAGGTGTGCCGGTGATGGCTCTCTTTACCCGTAGAGGTCTGGTCAGTAAAACCCTCAGCAATGTTAAGGAAGTAAAAGCCCGGGGGGGCAGGGTTATTGCCATTGCCACTGCCGGAACTATTGATGATAAAGAGGAATTTGATCAATTTATTGAGCTGCCCGCCTGTAATGAACTCTGGGCTGGAGTTTTAACGGTGCTGCCGCTGCAGCTCTTGGCCTATCATACAGCCCATAATTTGGGCTGTTCCATTGATAAACCCCGCAATCTGGCCAAAAGTGTGACGGTGGAGTAACCATGATAATAGGTCACGGGGTGGATCTGGTCCGGGTCGAGAGAATTGCCGGGCTTCACCGGAGATTTGGCAGCAGATTTTTACAGAGAATATACACCGAAGAAGAGATAGATTACTGCCTGAAGCAGCCCATCCCGGCTGAATCGCTGGCCGGCCGTTATGCTGCCAAGGAAGCGGTTTATAAAATTCTCCACCGGGAGCTTGAGTTTCTTTGCTGGCAGGAAATAGAAGTTATAACAGACCGGACCGGAGCCCCGGCCCTGAGGCTGGAAAGGGGAGCCCGGCAGGCTGCTGAGAGGCTGGGAATTACCTGCTGGCACGTTAGCTTAAGCCATGAAAGGAAATTTGCCCTGGCTTCAATCATTGCCGAAGGAAGGAGAAGATAATCGTGCTGTTACTGACTGCAGAACAGATGCAGCAGGCCGATGAAAAAGCTGTGGAACTGGGTATACCGGAAATTCTTCTGATGGAGACAGCCGGCCGGGCAGTGGCCAGATGGCTGGAGGAACTGGCTCGACCGGAAACCTCCGAGGAGATTGTTATTCTTACAGGCAGTGGTAATAACGGAGGAGACGGTCTGGTGGCAGCCCGCTATCTTGACCGTCGGGGCTATCAGGTAAAGGTAATTCTTCTGAAATCTCCGGAAGAGTTTACAGGAATAACAGCCCAAAACTACCGTTTCTGCCAGCTGGCTGGAATTAGAATGCAGGAAATAGCCGAACTGGAGCGGGAGGAGCTGCGGGAGCAGCTTAACCGGGTTGCTTACCTGGTCGATGCTCTGCTGGGTACCGGTATTACCGGGGCAGCCCGGGGGCTGGCGGCCGAGGTGATAGAACTGACCAACAACCAGGCCAAACCGGTTCTGGCAGTTGATGTTCCCTCAGGCTTAAATGTTAACAGCGGAAAGGCCGAGGGTCCTGTGATAGAGGCGGACTGGACGGTGACCATGGCCAGCCTGAAACTGGGTCAGATCCTCTACCCGGGACGGTCCTTCTGCGGCCAGATTCAGGTGGTTGATCTGGATTTTCCCCCTGAGGTTTATCAGGGTCTTGAGGTTGAAAACTATATGCTGAATGAGGAAGAGGCCTCTCTGCTGTTGCCCCACCGGCCTGAAACCGGACACAAGGGGAGCTTTGGTAGAATTCTGGTGGTTGCCGGCTCCCAGGGGATGTCAGGGGCAGCCCTGCTCTCGGGGCTTTCAGCTCTGAGGAGCGGGGCCGGTCTGGTGGAACTGGCTGCTCCCCGGGTAGTGGTAGAAGCTGCCGCGGCCGGAGCACCCGAGCTGATAACCCGGGAACTTCCTTCGGAGCAGGGCAGGCTGACTGGCGAAAGCTGCAGTGAAATTCTGGAGGCCGCTGCTAAAGCTGATGTGCTGCTGCTGGGCCCGGGAATGGGTCGGAGTCCGGAACTTGAAGAGCTGATTTTTCAGCTGCTCTCTTCCCTGGAAATCCCGGCAGTAATTGATGCTGATGGCTTAAATAATATCAGCTCTCTTACTCTTCTGAAAGATTTTTCCCGGGAACTGGCTGTCACCCCCCACCCGGGAGAAATGGCGAGACTTACCGGCCTTTCTCTGGAGGAGGTGCTGGCCGGAAGGCTGTCCCTTGCCTCGGACTTTGCCAGGGAAAATTCTCTCTCTCTGGTATTGAAGGGGGCGGATTCCCTGATAGCCCTGCCGGAGGGAGAGCTTTTTGTTAATCCCACCGGCTGTGAGGCCATGGCAACGGCGGGCAGCGGAGATGTGCTGGCCGGAGTTATAGCTGCTTTGATAGCTCAGGGGCTGCCGGCTGAAAAGGCGGCCTGTCTGGGAACCTATCTTCACGGCCGGGCTGGGGAGCTAGCAGGAGAGGATTTAAGCAGTTATTCTGTAATTGCCGGGGATATCCTGGATTATCTGCCGGAGGCCTTTATTTCTATGGAACAGGTTTATCAGTAAAATAATAAAGCGATTCTAGGAGGCGAACAGGATGAAGACAGCCCGGGATATTATGACCGGCGAGGTAATAACGGTAGATCCCGAAACCAGTGTCGAGGAGGCGGCAAAGCTGATGAGCGAGCACCAGATCAGCGGCCTCCCGGTAGTCAAGGATAGCAAAATGGTGGGAATTGTTAGTGAAAAGGATTTGATTGTTAAGGATAAAAAGCTGCATTTTCCCGAGTATATAAATTTGATCGGGGGAATAATTTATATTGAAAGCTACCGTAAATTTCGCGAGGAATTCAAAAAGTACATTGCCGTCAAAGTTGGAGAGCTGATGACCACCGAGGTGGAAACAATCGAACCCGATACCCAGGTTAACGAAATTGCCACCATGATGAGCAGAGAAGAGATTAACCGCCTGCCAGTACTGGAGAATGGCAAACTGGTAGGGATAGTTACCCGGGCCGATCTGGTGCGGAATATGGCTGATTAGCAGCCAGTAAATGATTAGCTGACCCGGTCAGCTGACCCGGGGAAAAGGCAGCAAGCTAAAGGAGACAGCAAATGATTTTATCAGATGGAGCACTGCAGGAAATGGTCAATTCAGGCGAATTAAAGATAAAACCGCTGGAGCCGGGGCAGATCCAGCCGGCTTCCGTTGATCTCAGGCTGGACAGCAGTTTTTTAAAGATTGATGAGAATCTAATGGAATACATGACGCTTAAGGATAAACCGGAATATGAAAGGCTGGAACAGGATGAAATTGTTATTCCTCCCCATTCCTTTCTGCTGGCTGCGACAGCTGAGTATATTGCCCTGCCAGATGATGTAACTGCCTTTGTGGAGGGGCGGAGTTCCATTGGAAGAATGGGACTTTTTATTCAGAATGCCGGCTGGGTTGATCCCGGCTTTGAAGGGCAAATTACCCTGGAACTTTATAATGCCAACAGACTGCCCATTAAACTCTTTGCCGGCCGGAGGATCTGTCAGCTGGTCTTTGCCCGGATGGATCGACCGGCAGCCAGTCCTTACAGCGGCAAATATCAAAAACAGCGGCAGGCAGTAGGCAGCAGGGCATATCTGGATGAAGAAAATCAACCGGCAGACAGCAGTTAGATGAAGTTTGTGGCAGGAGGTGCAGTAAATGATAAAAATAATTATCACAGGATTTGAGAAAAAGATTGGCCCGGGTGATATAGTAGGAGCCTTTATCAATGAATGCGGGGTAGCCAGTGATGATATCGGGAAAATTAATATCTCTAATAATAAGGCTGAGGTAGAGCTGGCTGAGAAGGTTGCTGCCCGGGTGATCGAGCGGATGGATGATAATCAGATCGGAGGAGTGAATGTCAGTGTAACTCCGGCCAACCCCGAGAGAGTTATGGCTCCTGATCTGGTAGAATATATCAAAAGAATGAAGCAGGATGTTACCGGAGAGAGAGAGGAGGTGACAGAAAGATATCGGCTCCAGCTTAAACATTTTGACAGCCATACCAGGAAGAAAAGAGGACAGGCGATAACCGGTCTCAGGGGAAGAAAAAACGGCAGCTATTTTGATAATAGAGATCTCCTGCTGCTCTATTCTGCAGAGCCCGGCAGGGAACTGCCTGAAACCCTGATTGGAGAAGGCGATATGGTTCTGATAAATTCTGGAGGCCAGGGGGAAGATGAGGCAGTGACCGCCGAGGTTATTGAAATGTCTCCCTATTATTATTTGACCGCCCTGAATTCCGGGCTGCCTGATTTTTCAGCTGACACCCGTTTTACCATTGATCTCTATTACAGTGAAGATGTCTACCGCAGAAGAGAGGAGGCAGTCCTGGCCTGCCGGGAAATCAGTGGTTCTGCCAGAAGGCTGAGAGATGTCATGCTGCTGGGCCGGGATCAGCCGGGCTGGCTCAAGCAGGAGATCCGGATCAGGAACTGGGATAACGGTGATCTGTTGCCGGAGCAGAAATCGGCGGTCCAGAAGGCTCTCAACTGCCGGGATTATTTTCTGCTGGATGGAGGTCCGGGGACGGGCCGAACAGAAACAGTTATTGAAATAATCAGGCAGTCGGTTAAGAAAGGGGAACAGGTTCTGGCGGTGGCCAAAAATCGCAGGGTGCTGGATCTGATTGCTGAAAAATTGAGGGCTTCCGGTATTAAAATAACCCGTGCCGGTTATCCGGGAAGGGACACGGAATTTCACCGAAAAACCAGACTGGTCAATCAGGTACTGGAAGAAAAAGAATATCTGGAAGCTCGCAGGCTGGAAATTCAGGCCCTGGATCTGGAAGTTGAAAAAGAAAATCTGGCTGCAGGCCAGGAATCTGCTGGGGTTAATCTGAATCGCAGAGAGGTTCAGCTGCGATTTCAGGAAAGGCTTGAGGTTCTTCAGGAGAGAATTTTTGATAAAAAGAGAGCTGCGGTAAATTCTCTGCTGGAGGAAGCCCGGGTGGTGCTGGCCACTCCCGGAGAAATTTCTGCTGAGTTTTTCCAGGAAAGACACTTTGATTTTTTAGTTGTTGATGATGCCAATCTTATTAAAGAAACAGCAGTTCTTCCTGCACTTCTGAAGGTAAAAAGAGCGGTGCTGGCAGCTGATTCCCGCAGGAGTTCCTCAAAGAGCAGCCTGCTTGCCAGGCTGTTACAGGAGCAGAGTCAGGATTTCTGCCAGCAGCTGCGGATTCAGCACCGGCTGCCGGAAGCTATTATGGGTTATATCAACAGTCATTTCTCAGGGGATAAAAACTGTGCCGGCTCGATGCTGGCCAATCACCGAAAGAAAAAAAGTTTATTTCCGGAGGACAGAGCTGGAGAGGCAGCAACCCCGGAAGAGAAAGCCATACTGGGAGAAGAATCACTGGTGTTTCTTGATACCAGAAATTTGCTGGCAGCTGAAAAACAGCATTCAGAATCGGATTCTTACTTTAACCCGGTTGAAGCAGAGATAGCTGCTGATCTTATTTATACCGGAGAAAAAAGCGGCTTAAAATCTACCCGGATCGGAGCAATGACCTTCTGCCAGGATCAGTGCCGTTATTTAAATCAGATGGGTTTTTCCCGAGAGGTTTTAATTAGTACCGTTGCAGGATATCAGGGGCTGGAAAGAGATGTCATGATTGTCAGTCTGGTCAGAAGCAACCGCAAAAATTACCTGGGCTGTCTCAAAGATTCCGATCTGCTGCTGACAGCTCTTACCAGGGCAAAAATGAAGCTTATCCTGATAGGAGATTCTGAAACCCTTAAGTCCGGGGAGAGTTACTCCAGCCTAATTGATTATTCCCGGGACAGGGGTCTTTACCTCGTAATTTAGCCTTAATTCAATCGTTATTCTCTGTATATTGTACTATGAATACTAATAGAGCTTAATTCTCTGCAAAAATTTGTCAGGATTCCCGAAATTATAGGGATTTGAGGTTGACAGGCTGGATTTCTTAAGATATACTAAAAAAAAGATGTTTTCTTTTCCTTAATCATTTTTAGCATATTTATAAGAATTAGAGGGAGAGATACAATGAGAGATTTACTAAAAAGGTCGAGGAATTTAAGCGAGGAAGAGCGGAAAAAAATTGCTCGAGAAATGATTGAGGGTTATAAAAAGATTATCGAAAAGGAATCAGAGGCCGAGGATTCTAACAGGGGCAGCATTTCAGAGAATAAATAGCGGGGGTGTATCAAGTGGGGGATAAAAAAAGATTGCAGATCAGCCTGCCCGATAATCTGATGAATGAAGTGGAAGGCTACCTTGCTTCCGGTGAAACCATCAGCAACAGTGAATTTTTTCAGGAGGCTGTTCGGGTTTACCTGGCTCACTTAAAGAGAGATCAGATGAAACAGCAGTTAAGAAATGGCTACCTGGAGATGAGCGACTTAAACAGAGATCTGGCCGATGAGGGGCTTTTATCCAACCAGCAGGCTATTACCTTTTATGAAGATAATCTGGCAGGATGTGATTAAATAAATAAAAGTGATAATTGTTAGTGGAGAGTGAATACAGTGGAGATTTTACGAGGTGATGTTTTTTATGCCGACCTAAATCCGGTGGTGGGTTCGGAGCAGGGGGGTACCCGGCCGGTTGTTATTATCCAGAATGATATCGGCAACCGGTACAGTCCAACGGTAATAGTGGCTGCAATTACCTCCAGAATTAGAAAAGCCAAGCTGCCGACCCATATTGAGATAGAGGCCGGTGATAGTGAACTTGATAAGGATTCGGTAATACTTCTGGAGCAGATTAGAACCCTGGATAAGCAGAGACTGGAAAGGCATATTACCAGACTGGATCCCGAGATAATAAAAGAGGTTAACCGGGCAATTGAAATAAGCCTGGGTTTGATAGACTTTTAGGCTTTTAATCCAGGCTGGATAGATAAGAGGACTACATAACAGGCCCCCTTTTGGGGGCTTTAACTTTTGTCTGCCTGCCTTTCAGTTTAAAATTTACAGCAATTTAGATTATCAGAGGAGCAATTATCCCGGCAGAATAGAGGAGATTTATCGTGAGGTCCAGAACTAGAAATATGGGAGAAGAGAGTTATGGCAGGAAAACATCCGGGAGGTAATAAACTTGCAGCAGGCCAAGCTGGTAGATGTTATTAGAGGAGAACTGATGGAAAGTCAGCACTTCGGTTCAGCGGTACTTGTTAACAGCAAAGGTAAAACTCTACAGGTTCAGGGCCAGGAGGATCTTAAAACATACTGGAGGTCAGCGGCCAAGCCAATTCAGGCCCTTCCCCTGGTGGAATCGCGAGCTGCAGCTGAATTTGACTTCAGCCAGGAGGAGCTGGCTGTCATGACAGCTTCCCACAGCGGAGAAGCGTTACATATCAGACTGGTTAGTTCGATATTAAAAAAGATTGATTTAACCGAGGACTATTTAAAATGCGGAACTCATCTGCCCTACAGCAAAGGAGCCCGAAAGAAGCTGCTGGCCTCCGGCAAGGGTGCCAGTCCAATCTATAACAACTGCTCTGGTAAGCATGCCGGTATGCTGGCTCTCTGCCGGCATAAGTCCTGGGATCTGGAAAATTACTTCAAGCTCTCCCATCCCCTGCAGCAGCAGCTGTTATCCTGTGTCAGCAGGGTCAGCGGCTATCCCCGGGAGAGAATAGTCACTGGAGAAGATGGCTGTGGGGTGGTGGTTTACGGCCTGCCCCTGCGGAATATGGCTCTGGCGTTTGCCCGGCTGAGCGACCCGGCGGAGATGCCCGGGGAGCTGAGAAAGCCGGCAGAGATAATCAGGGAGGCCATGCTGGCCAACCCTCTGGCAGTGGGAGGCAAGGGCCGTTTCAATTCCGATCTGATTGCCGGGGCTGAAGGAAGAATTGTGGCTAAATCCGGGGCCGAAGGAGTATTTTGTCTGGGTTTTGGCAGCAGAGGACTGGCAATTAAAATCCGGGATGGCAGAAGCCGGGCTGTTCCGCCGGTGGTGATGAAATTTCTGGAACATAATTCAGTTTTGGGGGATGGTTCCCAGAATGTGCTGAAGAAATATCGGAAGCCAGAGGTCACCAATCACCGGGGAAACCAGGTGGGTTTTCTCAGGCCGACTTTTTCTTTGAACCAGGAATGAACAATAAAAAAGATGAGCGGAGGAAGATCTGTTTGTAGTGTTTGCAGATATCACAAGATATTACATAGCTTTAAATATGAGAAGTACATTGAATTTTATTGATTTAGCGAGCTGGTGGGTATTGAATTTTTTATTTTGCCGGGCAGCAATTAAATCCCAATTCAGGAGGAGATAGCGTGATAGTCATTAAAGCAGGAAAGGTTAGAACCATGGGTCAGGAGGGAATCATTGAGAATGCTGTGGTGCTAGTTGAAGATGATAAAATTAAGGGAATAGGCCGGGACCTGGAAGTGCCCGCCGGGGCTGAGGTTTATGACTATTCTGACAGAATTGTTACCCCGGGACTGATAGATGCTCATACCCATCTCGGTATTGGTGAGGAAGGTCTGGGCTGGGAAGGAAGAGATTATAACGAAATGACATCGCCGGTAACTCCTGAGCTTAGAGCAATTGACGCCATTAATCCTGAGGATCAGGGCCTGCAGGATGCCCGGGAGCACGGAATTACCACCGTCATGGCCGGTCCGGGTAGCGCCAATGTGATTGGCGGAGAGTGCCTGGCTCTCAAAACCGGCGGCCAGGTGATCGATGAGATGATTGTTAAGAATCCAGTTGGGATTAAAGCTGCCTTTGGAGAAAATCCCAAGAGGGTTTATAAAGAAAAAAATCAATCTCCCAGCACCAGAATGGCGGTAGCCGCTCTGCTGAGGAAAACCTTTGTCGAGACAGAAAATTATCTGGCCAAAAAGAACAGCAAAAAGGACGATGAGCCTTTTGAAAGGGATTTAAAATATGAGGCTTTAATACCGGTGCTGCAGGGTGAGCTGCCTTTAAAGACCCATGCCCATAGGGCCGATGATATAATGACAGCCCTGAGAATTGCCCGGGAATTTTCCCTGAAGCTTACGGTGGAACACTGCACTGAAGGGCATAAAGTTGCCGAAGAGCTGGCGAAAGCCGGGGTGCCGGC
>PWHA01000304.1 GCA_003554685.1 Halanaerobiaceae bacterium | reverse complement strand
TTTCACGGCATCAAAGAAGACCTTGTACTCAAACCTATTGCTTCTTCACAGCTGGTTACAGACAGTCTTGATCATCTTCTTCAGATGGCAAAAGATTCAGAAGGAAATAATCAGAACGCCATTGAAAACAGAATTTGGGATGAGCTGGATAATCAGCATTATACTCTATGGTCCGAGGCCAGGGAGAGACACAGGCGCGAAACCAGGGAACTGGCTGAATATCGCAGGGAAAGCCTAACCAGGAGCCACCAGGCATCGATGTCTCTTTTTGAAGAAAGACTGAATCAGGCCAGTGATGAAAAAATCATAAGAATGCGTAAATCTGAGATATTAACTGCAGAGGCTAAGTATGCAAGGACGCTGCAGGAGTTGGATATAGCTGCTGAAAGAGCAGATGTTATTGCTGAGGCAGTGGCTTATGGGGTGATTACAATCTTGGGGGATAAGGCTGATGCCAAGTGACTATGACAGAATACGTGATGATAATATTCGAGAATATGGTGAAGGGACCCGTCATCTGTCTTTTTTGGGGAGGCTATACACTGATAGAACCCACTTCATTTTTGAATTGCTGCAAAATGCAGAGGATGCAGGAGCTTCCAAGGTTTTATTTCATCTTTTTAATAATAAGCTCGCGGTTTTTCACAACGGCCGCCTTTTTAATGAAGATGATGTTCGTGGTATCTGCGGAGTTGGTGAAGGAACTAAGGCTGAAGATCTCACTCAGATTGGCAAGTTCGGGATCGGCTTCAAGTCAGTCTACTCGTACACAACTGCACCAGAGATTTACTCTGGCGATGAAAGTTTCAGAATCGAGAACTATGTGCGGCCATATGCCATCGAGAAGCGAAATATTGATGACTCATGGACTACGCTCTTCGTTTTTACCTTCAATAAGGAGGAGGTGCAGCCGGCAATTGCGTGCAGGGAGATAAGCACAAGACTTCGTAATCTGAGCGCCAGAACACTTCTTTTCCTTCATAAGATTCAGGAGGTTGAATACATTCTGCCAGATGGGGTGAAAGGTGTCTATCTGCGAGATGAGGACCACCTTGGCAGTTCAAGGGAAGTTACGGTTATTGGACAAAGCAATGGCGCAGAGGAAAACGAAGTCTGGCTGTTATTTGGAAAATCCGTTAACGTACCTAAATCTGGAGATAATGATCCAAGTCACGTCTCTGTTGAAATAGCTTTTCGCCTTAAGAAAAATGAAAAAAGTCATCAAGAAGAGGTAGCAAGGATTAAGGACTCCCCGCTTGTAGTCTTTTTCCCCACTGAAAAGGAGACAAGGTTAGGATTTCTCATCCAAGGTCCTTACAGGACTACGCCTTCACGGGACAATATACCTAAAGATAACGAATTGAACTCTACCCTGATTCGAGAGACAGCGTCCCTTGTTGCTGAAGTGCTGCCGCAACTCAAAAATAAAGGTTTCTTGAATGTCTCTCTGCTTGAAGCTCTACCTATAAGGATCGACGATTTCAGTTCAGACAGTATGTTTTATCCTATTGTAGAAGCAGTTCGTAAGGCTTTTTTAACCAAAGAACTACTCCCGGCCGATGATGGTTCGTTCGTCTCTGCTGGGAACGCCAAACTCGCTCGCGGTGCTGACCTTAGAAAACTACTAAGCCAGGTGCAGCTTGGTCAGTTGTTTCAATCCACAACCACAATGAAATGGCTTTCCGGGGAAATAACCCAGGACCGAACGCCTGACCTCCGCTCCTACTTGATTAGCGAACTTGATGTGGAGGAAGTGACTCCGGACGGTTTAGCCCGAAGAATCAGTCACGCTTTTCTGTCTGACCAGCCAGATGAATGGTTCGTTGATTTTTATGGATATCTATCCGGCCAGGAGGCGCTTTGGAGAGCGCCTCGTTGGGGACGTGATCCGGCCGGTGTTCTCCGTTCAAAGCATATTCTTCGTCTTGCCAATGGTCGCCAGGAAGTCCCTTTCAAACCGGACGGCACAACTCCCAACGCTTTTTTGCCTCCTCCTGAAGAGACGGCTTTTCCAGTTGTGAGCCGGTCCATTGTCACCGATGAACAGGCTCGCACATTCCTCAAACGGCTGGGCCTATCGGAACCCGATGTTTTTGACGATATCGTGGAAAGGGTTCTTCCCAAATACACCAAAACTGACGGAGACTCGGTTGCAGACACTGAACATCAGGCGGATATACAAAAGATTGTTCGCGCCATGGGCTCAGACTCGGAAGCCGGAAAAAGAAAAGTGATCCAGGCGGCAAGGCGAACACCATTTCTGAAGGCTACCAATCCAACCGGAGACACTGTATTCAAAAAACCCGCTGAGATCTATTTAAACACAGCAGAGCTGCGGCGATATTTTTATAGTGCTCAAGAAGTGTGGTTTCTGCATGATCAGTACACCTCATCTGATATAGACGTCGATATTTGGCATGACCTTGGTGTTTCTCGTTTGCCAAGAAAATTGCCGACATCTGAAGGTTTGCCACCAGAAAAACGGGAGTATTCTACGGGTCGCCATATCGTTAACAATTTCGATTTGGATGGATTGGAAAGGTTTTTGGCGGCAATCGAATCGGAAAACAATTTTGAAGAGCAAGCAGAATCAGCTTCCTTGCTATGGAAAATTCTCGGAGCCTGCTTAAATGAAGATCAAATGCTGTTCAAAGCAAAGTACCAATGGTTCTATTACACAGATCGGCAAAAGAATTTCGATTCCATGATCCTTGATCGGCTGAAACACTCAAAATGGGTCCCAACAAAAGAAGGGACAATTGAAAAGCCGGGCGACATAACCACAAGCCAACTCATGGACAAGTTTCTGGGCGCGACTGAGCTTATCGATAGTCTTGGGATTGTTGAGGGTACTGAGCAGAGCGAGGATGAGCGGAAACGTGAACACGCGAAAGAACTCGGTGTTAGCTTTGAGGACATCGAGCTCATGCAAAATCACCGTGACGAGTTCGAGAAGTGGAAATCAGCCTTGGCTGTTTGCAAGAAACAACCATCATTTCCCTCTAGACTAGTGGCCAATCAGGAACGACGTCAAGAGCGCCTTTGCGAGCAACTATCCGATGCGCCTGATAAGGAATACGAGAAACGCCAAAAAAGTGTTAGAACAACCAACGGAGCCATTGACCCGATCACATGGCTCCGAAATCAATACACGAATGAGGCCGATCAAATGGTCTGCCAGATTTGCAAAGAGGAGATGCCCTTCCGGAAGCGCAATGGAACACACTACTTCGAGAAAAAAGAGATCCTCTCCCGAGATTATCTGCCGAAGGAGTATGAGGCCCAGTATTTGGCTCTTTGTCCTTTGTGCTCCGCAAAATACGATGAATTTATAAAAACCGACAATGATGTGATGGCCGAGTTAAGGGAAAAAATTGTCAGAGCAGAGGATTGTGAGATTCCAATATCACTCGGTAACGAGAAAACCAGCATCCGTTTCGTAGAGACCCATTACCATGATCTCAAGGCCATCATTGAGGGCGCGGAATGACAACGGGAGGATCATGGTAAATCAAAAAAGGCTCATAGTTATTTGCCTGTTTTGACACGGGGGGGGGACTGGGCAGAAGCTGTGTTGAAAAATATCGGTTCCTGGATATTAGCGACTCATAGTCCTTGGGAATAAAAAATATATAATGAATGAAAAAACCATATCCCACAGACTGGTTGAGCTTGGCCAGGAATTGTTCAACGCTCCTAAAGGCCACATTGAATTTTGCAGGCATGTTGAGGCAGACGCTCTGCTTAATGATCTGGATCATCATCCTCAT
>PWHA01000244.1 GCA_003554685.1 Halanaerobiaceae bacterium | reverse complement strand
TGTTCTGAACTCCATAATCTAAAATATTTAAGGAAGATAATTTTGAGGATTCTGGTGTTGCCCATTTATAATTACCTCAAAATGAAGATGGGAGCCGGTAGCAACACCGGAATTACCAACAGCTGCAATTACCTCACCCCGGGAAACTCTCTGTCCCTGTCTGACATAAAGTCGGGAATTATGAGCATAGAGAGTTTCTTTATTGTTACCGTGGTCAATAACCACCGTATGGCCGTATCCCCCCATCCAGCCGCTGTGGACGACCTGACCGCTGTCAGCTGCTTTAACCTGTTCGCCATAGCCAGTCGATATATCAATCCCGGTATGAAAATCCCTGGCTCTGGTAACAGGATGGACTCTATTGCCGAATCCAGAGGTAATATTACCCTGAACCGGCCAGTTAAGTTTTTCTACGCTGCTGGTCCTACCAGCAGAGTGGGAGGCAGAACCGCTTACCGGGATTCTCAGGGTTTCACCGGCAATTATTCTATCGCCGGATATGTTATTTACTTTTCTAATATCGTCTATATCTACCCCGTGGCGGCTGGCTATCACAGAGAGAGAATCTCCCTGTTGAACATCATATTTAATCACCCGGGACTCCTGTTGTTCTTCTGTTTGAGATACAATATTTCCAGCCTGCCCGGAGGGAATATCCAGTTCATCACCGGGATATATCATATAATCGGAAAGACCATTTATTCTCATGATTTCATCTATCTCGCTATCAAATTTGCTGGCAATCTGGGAAAGAGTATCACCACTTTGAACAGTATATGTAGTGGTAGATGCTTTTTGAACTTTTGCTACAGCCTGATTTAGAGCATCAGAAGTTTTAGGGCCAAAAACTCCATCGGGAGTAAGATTTTCACCGGATTGAAAATCAATCAGGGCTTCCCGGGTTCCAGGCCCAAAGATCCCATCAATATTAACCTCATAACCCACCTGATTCAGCTTTTCCTGAACAGCTTCCACTGAAGCACCCCGGCTTCCTTCCCTTAAGACCTCAGCAGCTGAAAGAGAAACTGCAGTTAGAAAAACCAGAGATAATACTGTCAGTAAAAGCACAGCTTTCTTTGACATTCTGATAATCTACCTCCTTGTCTCCCTATAAATTTTAAATAAATTCATCTATCTGCTCGCTGTTGACAAATTCTTTGAGAAGACTGGAGCAGGCTTTGAAATCTTCTATATCAAGCATTTCTGCTGGAGAATGAATGTAGCGGCAGGGGATTGAAAGGGTGCCGCTGGGAATCCCACTTCTGCTCAACTGAATGGCCCGGGCATCGGTGGCTCCAAATTCCAGAACCTCATACTGATAGGGTATTTCAGCCTCCTCAGCCAGCTTTACCAGAAATTTTTTAATTCCGGGGTGGGAAATGCTGCCTCTATCCATAACCTTAATGGCAGCCCCCTCTCCCAGTTTTACATCCATGGTATGGGCTTCCGGGGTGTCTCCCGTGCCGGTGACATCCACCGCCAGGGCCAGGTCCGGTTCTATGCCATAGGCCGCTGTGCCTGCTCCTCTGGTTCCAACCTCTTCCTGGGCGGTGAAGACGAAATAAATATCATGAGCAGGTTTTTCAAGGTCCCGGAGAAGTCCGGTCAGTAAAGCACAGCCGGCCCGGTCATCCAGGCTGTTGGCAATTATTCTGCTGGAGGTGTTATGAAAATTTTTCTGATAAACAGCAGAATCCCCAACCTTAACTTGTTTTTCGGCCCTGTCCTTATCAGCTGCTCCAATATCAAGAAATAATTTTTCCAGCTTGAGATCCTTGATGCTGTCAAGTTTTTCGACACCTATTGTTCCCAGAGTCCCATCAGCAAAAACAAATTTCTTATGTCTTAAAATCCCGGCATTGACTCCTCCAATGGGGGTAAAACGCAGAAAACCATCATCATCAATATGAGTTATCATAATGCCAATTTCATCCATATGGGCTGCCAGCATTATTTTATTTTCACTTTTACCCCGCTTGATAGCAATCAGATTGCCAAGATTATCGGTTTTTAGTTCATCACAGTATTCTTCAATTTCGTCTCTGATAATACTGGATATCAGAGATTCTTCACCAGCCGGACCAAATCCAGCAGTAAATTTCTCTAGAAGCTCAATCATAGTCTAAAACTCCTTCCGCTTGATTGCAAGTAAGTAGTTGTATATCAGGTTTTTCATATTAGCATAATCATCTAAATCCAGCAGTGAGACCGGAGAATGAATATAGCGACAGGGAAGGGAGATAACAGCTGCTGGAATCCCCTCTCCGGTCAGATTAATCATTCCGGCATCATTACCGCCTGCTGTTGTCCGGCGGAACTGGTAGGGGATATTGTTTTCTTCAGCAGTAGCTATCAATTCCTGCAGCAGTTCTTTATTTACTACAATAGTCCTGTCACGAACAGTTAGAGCTGGCCCTTCTCCCAGGCTGGTGGAATATCTAAATTCTTTATTCTCGGGCACATCGGCTGCGGAAGTCCCTTCCAGAACCAGGGCCAGGTCCGGTTTCAACCGATAGGCCGCCTGACCTGCTCCCCGGAGGCCAACTTCTTCCTGGACGGTAAAGACAAAATAAACCGGATTGTCATAATCGTATTCTGTTAATTCTGCCAGTATCGAGCAGCCTACCCGATCATCAAAGGCTTTACCCAGGGCTCTATTAGCGGAGATTTTTTTGAATTCTGTAGTAAAAGATACCATATCACCGGGAGAAACCAGCTTTTCAGCATTTTCCTTATTTTTTGCCCCGATGTCAATGTAGAGATTATCATAATCAACAGGCTTATCCCTCTCAGCTTTCTTCTGGAGGGGAATTGGCCTGGCACCAATAATTCCCGGTAAGTTTTTATCCCCGATATTTACTCTTTTAGAAACTAAAACCCTTTTATCAAAGCCTCCCACCGGTTTAAATTTAAGAAGGCCGTCAGCGGTAATTTCTGAGATCATCAGACCGACTTCATCCATATGAGCGGCCAGCATGATCCGGGGCCCAGATTTGTTAGGCCCCTTAACTGCTATTAAGTTGCCAATCACATCGGTTTTAAGCTGGTCCACATTATCCTCTATTGCTTCTCTGATAAGTTTTCTTACTTCTTTTTCCCGGCCTGAAACGGCTCCAGCATTTGATAATTTCTCTAATAGCATGTTAATCCCTCCAGAAAATCCTGATCGATTTCAGCAATGGTTCGGGCTAAAAGCTGGGCCCCGGATTTGACATCCTGCAGAGAAATAACTTCCACCGAGGTATGCATATATCTAAGTGGGATTGAGATTAGAGCAGTGGCTACTCCACTCCTCGCTATTTGAATGCTGGCAGCATCAGTGCCGTAGGGAGTGGTTGAGGGTTCTTTCTGGCAAGGGATACTGCGTTCTTCAGCAGTTTCTGTTATCAGCTGATATATATCAGGATGGACATGGGGACCGAAGGCTACTACCGGCCCCTTGGCCATTTCTGAGGCATCTCCTCTGTCTACCCCCGGCATCTGGCCATGACATACATCTATGGCAATTCCAACGTCTGGAAAAAGATCATAGGCTGCAGTTTCAGAACCTTTAATTCCAATTTCCTCCTGGGAGGTAGCAACAAAAAAGACATCAGACTCATGCTTGATTTTATCAAGTTCCCGGGCAGTTTCCAGCATCATTAGAACACCTGCTCTATCATCGAGAGCCTTGCCGCTGACAAAGTCATTTTCCAGATAGGTTAATTCCCTCTTAATAGTAACAGTATCACCTATATTGATATTTTTCTTAACTTCTTCCCGGTTAAGCCCTG
>PWHA01000327.1 GCA_003554685.1 Halanaerobiaceae bacterium | reverse complement strand
GTTGAGATCATGTTCAGTAATATGCTCTTTAATCCTGTCCAGAGAATCCTGGGAGCAGGAATAGAGATTATCTTCGGCTATAACAACATTTTCCAGCCGGGCTGCCTCCTCAACCACTGCCGGAACGTCAATTACTCCTCCGATATTTATTCCGCAGTGGCAGATAAATACTCCAATTCTTAACTCCTCCCCCAGTTCCTTTTCCGGGGGATATTCCTTTTCCCTGGTCAGGGTATCCCTGGCAGGAGCCAGCAGTCTGGCTGCCAGAGAAGCAGCGCCGCTGGCTTCAATTACAGTTTCGGGAATGTCCTTAGGACCGTTTACTATTCCGCAGGCATAGATGCCCTCCCGGCTGGTGGCCAGAGGATCAAATTCATCTCCGGCAGCAAAGCCGTATTTATTGGTGCGGATTTTCAGGTTCTGCAGCTGGTCCCTGACCTCTTTATCTGCCGTCAGGCCGCTGGCCAGAACCACCATCTCATACTCCTCCTCGGCAAAACCACCATCTCCATCGGTAACCTGCAGTTTTAGATCACCGGGCTGGCTGCCGGCCTTAATCCCGGAGACCCGGGAGCGGATGAAGTTTATCCCCTCGGTTTCCTGAGCGCGGTTAAAGTACCTTTCAAATCCCTTACCGTAGGCCCGGATATCCATATAATAAATGTCAATTTCCACATCTTCACTGTGCTCCAGGGTAATCAGGGCATGCTTGATGGTATACATACAGCAGACCGAAGAGCAGTAATTCTGATCGCAGGAATAATCCCGGGAGCCGGCACACTGGATGAAGGCTATTTTCCGGGGATGTTCCTGATCAGAGGGTCTTAAAATTTCACCGGCGAAGGGTCCTGAAGCGCTGAGGATTCTCTCATATTCAATACTGGCCAGGACATTTGCCTGGCTTTTATAGGCAAATTCGGGTTTTGTCCCGGCAGAAAAGACATCGCTGCCCGGGCTCAAAATAACCGAACCAACATCTATTTCCAGCTGCTGATCTTTCATTTGATGGTCAATACAGTCAGCCTCACATTTTTCCACACACTGCAGACATTCAGAGCAGATGGCACAGTCCAGGCACCTGCCAGCTTCTTCCCGGGCCTCCTCCCGGGTATAACCCCGGCTGACCTCCCGGTAATCCCTCCTTCTTTCCTGAGGTGATTCCGCGCTGACCGGGATTCTTCTTCTGGTTTCCACCATAACTTCAGGAGCATCCAGGTCGTCCTTTTCCTGCTGCAGCCGGTCTTCAGGTCCGAACTCCTCTCCGGCCAGATAGCGCTGCAGGGAAAGGGCCGCTTCATGTCCGCCGGCAATCGCTTCCACCACCGATGCCGGGCCGCTGATACAATCACCGGCAGCAAAAACATTATCGGTCATCCGGTAGTCACCGTTTTCAACCCTGACATCGCCCCATTCATTGGTGGGAATCTCTTCAGGTGCTATGGTTTCCTGGCCGGTTGCGGCTATCACTGTATCAGCCCTTACCTCAAATTCGCTGCCTTCGATAGGGATGGGACGGCGGCGCCCCGATTCATCGGGTTCCCCCAGTTCCATTCTGATACATTTGAGGACCAGCCGGCCGTCTTCCTTTCTTAAGCTGACTGGCTGGGTAAGAAATTCAAAGTTAGCGCCCTCCTCCAGGGCCTCCCGGTATTCATATTCCTCAACCGGCATCTCTCTGGCTGTTCTCCGGTAAAAGCAGTGCACCTCACTCTCGGTCAGACGGAGGCAGGAGCGCAGACAGTCCATGGCGGTGTTGCCGCCACCGACCACGATGGTTTCACCCGGGTCCTCCAGCTGATAGTCCTGACGGGCAAGCTGCTCTAAAAATTCTATTCCCCCCCGGGCCAGCTCCTCTCCCTCAGTCCGAAGGGGAGCAGGCTTCCAGCAGCCCAGCGCCAGCACCACGGCATCGTAATCTGCTTTGAGACTGTCGAGCTCAATATCCCGTCCCAGTTCCTGGTTGCAGTGGATCGAGATTCCCTCAATTTTTTCCAGATAGGCCAGCTCTTTATCGAGAATATCTTCAGGCAGGCGGTACTCGGGAATACCGTAACGGAGCATCCCGCCGGCTTTCGGTCTCTTATCGTAAATATCAGAGGTAATTCCGGACTTCCGCAAATAATAGGCTGCGCTCAGCCCGGCCGGACCCGAGCCAATGATGGCGACCCTTTCCGGTTGTTCCTCAAGCTCAGCAAATTCATCTTCGGGTTCCTCCTGCCAGCCAAAATCGGCAGCCGCCCTTTTGATGCTGGCCACTGCCACCGGATCATCGAATTCCCGACGGTTGCAGGCTTCTTCACAGGGATGATGACAGATCCTGCCGCAGATGCTGGGCAGGGGAATATTTTTTCTGATAACCTTTAAAGCCTCTTCAAATTCACCCTCCCGGATCAGGGCGGTATAACCCTGGACATTACAGCCGGCAGGACAGGCTTCCCGGCAGGGTGGAATGCCCCTCTTTTCTATATTATAGATGTTGGGGATAGCCTGGGGATAGAGCTTATAGGCTGCTTTCCGCTTGTTAAAAGCTTCATTAAACTCATCATCCAGCTCCACCGGACAGACTTCAGCACAATCTCCGCAGCCGGTGCAGTCACGGGTATTAACATAGTAGGACTTTTTTTCCAGGGAAACCTGAAAATTGCCTGCTTCTCCCTGAATATCACGGACTTCGGCTCCGGTAATGATCTCAATATTTAAATGCCTGCCGCAGTCCACCAGCTTGGGAGAGAGGATACACATGGCACAGTCATTGGTGGGAAAGGTCTTATCCAGCCGGGCCATCCTGCCGCCAATTGCTGTATCCTTTTCCACCAGATAAACCTTATAGCCGGATTCAGCCAGGTCCAGCGAGGCCTGAATACCTCCAATTCCCCCTCCCACAACCATGACAGCCCCGATTAAGTTATTATTTTCGCCGCTGCCGTTACTGCCGTTGCTGCCATTATCAGTGACCTCAGCCTTTATTACGTTATTATTTAAGTCAGCATTATTTAAGTCAGTTTGAATGCTGTCGTTACCTAAATCAACTTGAATGCTGTTATTAACTTCCCCTATCTCAGCCAAATTGAATCACCTCATTTACAGGCAAACTTTTCCGCCGCTGCTCCCCCATCTATTCCAGCACCTCATCAATCATCGACAAAAGCTGATCCTGTTCATTGTTATGATGCCGGGTGGCACCGTTCGGGCAGGCCGCCACGCAGGCTCCACAGCCCTCACAGAGCACCTCTTCCACCCTGGCAATCTTATTTTTTTCATCAATCTCCCGGGCTTCATAGACGCAGGCCTCAACACACTGCCCGCAGCCGGTACAGAGATCTTCCTCCACATAAACCACGGTGGGAGAATGCTTCAGTTCATCTCCGGAAAACAGACTCTTAACCTTGCTGGCTGCAAATCCGGCCTGGCTTACCGTATCGGGAATATCCTTGGGTGACTGAGCGGATCCGGCCATGTAGATACCCCGGGTCAGGCTCTCAACCGGCTTTAATTTGGGATGGGCTTCATTGAGAAAACCGTGCTCATCAGTGCCAATTTTCAGTTTCTGAGCCAGCTCCTTTACTCCCGAATTGGGCACGATGGCACAGGCCAGCACCACCATATCAGCATCAATCTCAATCTGCTCATCACTTAAGGTGTCAACTCCCAGAACCTTTACCTGCTCTCCTTCTCGATAGAGGCGGGAAACCCGGCCCCTGAAGTATCTGGTGCCCTCTTCCTGGATGCTCTGCTGAATGAATTCTTCATAACCCTTACCTCCGGCCCTGATAT
>PWHA01000190.1 GCA_003554685.1 Halanaerobiaceae bacterium | reverse complement strand
GTCCTCGGTTCAAATCCGAGCAGCCCGACCATTTTATGCCCTCATCGTCTAGGGGTCTAGGATACCAGGTTTTCATCCTGGCGACAGGGGTTCGAATCCCCTTGAGGGTACCATTTTTATCACCATATTTGCTAAATAAAATTCCCGGTATTAACCGGGAATTTTTGCTTTCTAAATATATCCAGTCAAAGATATTTTTAAATATACTTTACTATAATCCCTCAAAAAATTCCTCAAATTACTACCCCGACAGCTAAAACTAAAAATACTAAAAAGTAAACTCTTCTTCAATCACGGCTCCTGAACCACCCATGTTTCTTTGCTGGTCATCATATTCTATGGTAATTGCAGGGGCATTTCCCGTTCTCAGAATGAGATTTTCTTCTGGTTCAAATTCTTCAACATCTCCATCGATCATAATTGCTTCATAAAGGACTTCACCATCAACAGTCACTCTAACCCAGCTTTCTCCTGAAGCCATTACCCGAAAGGTCCTGTCTTCTTCAGCCGGATCTACTTCAGGCTCCTCATCAATATCGCCATTCTCTGCTTCTTCAATATCAGTTTCAACGGGATCGACTTCCTCTGCAACCGGATCTACCGTAGTAAGATCTTCTGCCAGCAGATCCTCAAATTCTTCACCATCAAGATCCGGAATAACCACATCTGCCTCCTCATCCGGCTCTTCTTCTGCAGCTTCTTCAGTTTCTTCCAGTTCATCGCCGGTATCTATCATTTCTTCAACCTCTTCACTTACCACATCATTACCGTTTTCCGGTCCGGGAGATTCGCCGGGAAGAAAGGCAAAATTATAAGCCACTATTGAAAATATAACCAGTAAAATTATTATTGCTCCCAGAATCCGGGGTGAAGCTGAAAAAAAGCTCAGGGGAGACTTTTTGCTTCTGCGTGAACGATGAGTTCGCTTTTTTCTGCTCATCCCCTCTGTTTCAACACCTTCCAGGTGCCTCCACCTTTCAAACTCTTCCATTACTTCTTCTGGATCCAGTCCCAGATAGCTGGAATAATTTTTAATAAAAGCTCTGACATAAACCAGTCCGGGGATTTGAGAATAGTCATCGTTTTCTATTGCCAGCAGATATTTTTTTCTGATTTTGGTGTCCTTTTGTGCCTGTTCGATTGAGATATCCAGCTCTTTACGCTTTTCTTTAATTTTTTCTCCAGCAGACAATAATGAAACCTCCTTTCTCACAACAATTTTGCAGGTTATTCAAAGCTGCTTATGCTGCTAATATATTTTGTAATATCGGAATTTTTCTCCTCTTGGGGTTCCTTTCCCAGACGAAGCTCCACCTGAATATCAAAATCCTCCTGCTGCAGGTTACCCTCCTGAATAGCAACCTCGGGATGCTCAATTATTCTGGGAAATTTTTTGGGCAAAAACTTTCTTATCAACATGACATGCCGGGCAGGAGCCCGATGGAAAGAAGTAATAGCATCAATTATATAGACTGTATCAGTCTTCAATTCTTTTTCCGGCAGTTCCATAACAGTGGTTTTTCTTAGCAGGGTTGTGGACAGCAGTCTCCAGTGCTTGTTGGCATGTACTGCTGCCGCTATGGCAGTTTCTGTTTTTCCACTGCGGGGTTCACCCTTAACCCCAATTAAAACATCTTTTTTATGCTGCAGATAATTACTCAGAAAATTAATCAGAATTTCCAGCTCATAGCGGGGAAAAACATAGACTCCCTCCTGTAATCTCAGGGAGACCTTTTTGCCATGTTTAAGGGCCAGTAGATCCTCCAGGGTCGGAGGCCTCAAAGCTGTTATCTTCAATTCTTCCACGGCATTAAAGGTTTCCAGCAGTCTTTCCTTAATTTCCGGAGATTTAAATTCCAGCAGGAAACCGCGATAGAGATCTTCAATACTGGTAACGGTTTTAATATTTATCTGCATTAAACCCAGTATAGAAGCTAAATCTCCCAGCAGTCCCGGTCTATTTTTAATTATTTTATACTCTAAATATAAAGTCTCCACCCTCTGTTCTACTCCTGTCATTGTAGTCCTGCATTAGTCCTGCATTTTAGTAATTCTAGAAATATATTAGGATTCCTTTTTTCCAGAGAGATAAAGTGACTTTAGATTTAAAATAAAATTCAATACTCCTGCAAAATCCTTAAATCCCTGTCAGGATCCTTAAATAATTTTGAAATTAGCCTTCCTGGTTTCCTTGCAGGAGCTAACCGGTTAATCCAGGTATTCTTCCAGTTCTTCTTCGGAAATCAAAACCTCCCGGGGCTTGCTGCCGGCATAGGGGCCCACCACACCCATTTCTTCCATATTATCGATCAATCTGGCCGCCCGGGAATGACCGATGTGAAGGCGACGCTGCAGCATGGAAATGGAAGCCCGGTACTCAACTACCAGCCTGATGGCGTCCTCCAGCAGCTCATCTTCTTCATTATCAAAATCCAGATCAATATCTTCCAGTTCCTCTTCTTCCAGAGCAAATTCAGGATCAGACTGGTTTTTCAGAAACTCTACTATTTCCTTAACCTCCCTGCTCTCAATAAAAGCTCCCTGCATCCGGTATGGCTTTTTGGCTCCTACCGGATAAAAAAGCATATCACCATTGCCCAGAAGTTTCTCGGCCCCCTTGGTATCAAGTATTGTCCTGGAATCGGTATTTGAGGAAACTGCAAAGGCAATCCGGCTGGGAATATTGGCCTTAATCAGACCGGTAATGACATCCACCGATGGCCTTTGGGTGGCAATTACCAGATGTATTCCGGCCGCCCGTGACATCTGGGCCAGTCGGCAGATGCTGTCCTCCACCTCGCTGGCTGCCACCATCATCAGATCGGAAAGTTCATCAATAATAACCACGATGAAGGGCAGGGGGTCTTCAGCTTCATTGTTGTAGGAGTAAATATCTCTGTTCCCGGTTTCCGCAAAGAGGTCATATCTCTTTTCCATCTCTTCCACGATTAATTTCAGGGTGCCTGCTGCCTTCTTACTGTCGGTTACAACCGGGGTAAAAAGATGAGGTAAGCCCTTAAAATTTACCAGCTCAACCTTTTTGGGATCAATCAGCAGCAGTTTTATCTGCCGGGGGGTGAAACGATATAAAAAGCTGGCTATGATGCTGTTGATACAGACACTCTTCCCCGAGCCGGTAGCTCCTGCTATTAACAGATGGGGCATGCTGGAAAGATCAGCCACCACCGGTTTTCCCTCAATAGAACAGCCCAGCCCCATAGGAAGATTTTTGTTGTTATTTTGAAATTCTTTGCTGACAGCTATCTCCCGGAATCTAACCATCGAGGAGCCCTGATTGGGAATTTCAATTCCTATTACGGACTTGCCAGGTACCGGAGCTTCAATCCTGACATCCTGAGCTGCCAGGGCCAGGGCTATATCATCGGAGAGATTTGCCACCTTGCTGACCTTGACCCCGGTCTCAGGCTGGACCTCATATCTGGTTATCGTCGGCCCCTGACTTACATTAACTACTTTGGCCTCCACCCCAAAATTATTAAGAGTTTTTTCCAGTTTTTCACTTTGATTCTGTCCCGGTTTCTGCCGGTCTCTGTTCTCCTGCAGCAGATTTAAAGGAGGTAGCTGATAATCTTTCCGGGAAAAATCTCCGGCCAAAACTTGAATATCTTCGCTTTCTTCTTCCCTGTCTATTCCTTTGCTGGCACCTGCCTTACCCGGTCTTTCGAATTCACCATCTGCAGCCGGTTCAGCCCCTGAATCAGCCCTGGATTTCACTGCTCCATCAGATAAGGTTTTATTATGCGAGTCTGAAGCAGCCTGATTAAAATTATTTTCAGCAGAATCCGCTCTGCTTTCTGCTGCTCCGGCAAACTGTTTTTCAAACCCTTCCAAATCGGACTGCCCGGCTTCAACCGGGGGTTGATATTTTTCCTCTCCCTTTTTTCCAACAATCCTGCCAATCCGGGATTTTATTCCGGAAAATAATCTAACAGGACTGATTGATCCAAGCCTGACAAAAAATGATCTTACCGAGTTAACAGTCTCCTGGATCTTCAGCTTTAAAGAAATAACAACTTCCCGTAAAAATATATCAAGAAATAATAATATTCCAATCAGGGCCAGAGTAAAAAGAATTACCTGGGAACCGGTAATCCCGAATAAATTTTGCAGAGCAAAGGAGATGAGCCCCCCGATCAGACCGCCGCCTTCTCCGGTCATTCCCCTTTCCAGAGGATTGGCAAATTCATAAGAAAGATGATAAAGAGCAATCGCCGAGAGAAATAACAGTATAAAACCCAGAAATCTTTCCTTAACCTGCAGGGGAGTATCAATGATAAGCTTGATGCCGGCATAGCCAAAACAGACCGGCAGAAAAAAGGCCAGCTGCCCGAAAAAGAAAAGATAAAAATCCTTCAAAACAACCCCGGCCACTCCTGCTGCTCCTCCGTAAAGAGCAATAGCGCTGAAAATACCCCAGGCTATCAGAGCTATTCCCGCTATTTCCTGTTTTCTTTCATCAAGAGAAAATATTTCTGAAAACATAAATTCACCCCTGTTAATATTACCTGCTGGTAATATTGCCAGCAATATCAGCTGCCGCCCTGGCTGACTCCCATCTGAGTTTCAGCCTGAACTTCCGACTGCTTTAAAGTTGCCTAAAGCTGCCGGCTAAAATTTCCTGGTGCTTAAAATCAGAATTAGGAATAATTGTATTTTAGTAATCCGTTATAATGCCAGGTATAATAACAAACAGTTATAGTAACAATTAGCAGGCATAAAAAAATAAATAAGGAAGGCAAAAAATAATTTGCCTCCCCTGATTTATTATTTAAACCAAATCAGACCTGCATTATTACCGGGAGAATCATGGGATTCCGTTTGATCTTCTGATAGATATAATTCTTCAACGAATCCTTAACTGTTGATTTAAGCACATTCCATTCCGTGATCTGCTTCTCTTCGCATTCCTTTAAAGCCTGTCTGACCCGCTCGGTGGCATCTTCCAGGAGTTCCTCCGATTCTCTGATATAGACAAAACCTCTGGTTATAATATCCGGTCCTGTCAGCAGCTTACCTTTGTGATCAATTGTAACAACCACTATTATTATACCATCTTCCGACAGCGTTTTTCTGTCCCGGAGAACAATATTTCCCACATCTCCAATTCCCAGACCGTCTACAAGCACGTCACCAGCCTGAACACTCTCTACCTTATTCACGCCCTCTTCGCTGAACTCAATGACATCACCCAAATCAGCAATATGGATATTCTCTTTTTTTACCCCCACCTCTTCAGCCAGATCAGCATGCTGGTACATATGGCGGTATTCGCCGTGGGTGGGCACAAAGTATTTTGGTCTGGTTAAATTGAGCATTAATTTCAGTTCTTCCTGGCTGGCATGACCGGAAACGTGAACCCCCGAGACCTCTTCATAAATCACTCTGGCTCCCCGCCTGAAGAGCTGGTTGATTGTCTGTCCGATAAACTTTTCATTGCCCGGTATGGCAGAGGCCGATAATACCACCGTGTCGCCCTCTTTAATATTAATATGATAATGATCACCTCTGGCCATCCTGGTCAGGGCAGCCATCGGCTCCCCCTGACTTCCGGTTGTCAGCAGGGTAATTTTGCTATCTGAAATGTTGCTGCATTCCCTGATATTAACAATTATATCATCGGGAACCTCAATATAACCCAGTTTCCTGGCAATATCAACATTATTCAGCATGGATCTGCCGGTGATGGCTATTTTCCGGTCATATTTAATGGCAGCATCGATTATCTGTTGAATCCGGTGAATATTTGAAGCAAAGGTGGCTATGATTATTCTTTCCCGGGCTTCATAGAAAATATCATCCATAGCTTCACCCACCACCTTTTCTGACATGGTATAGCCCTTCCTTTCCACATTGGTGCTGTCAGAAAAAAGAGCCAGAACTCCGGGTTCGGAATTACCCAGTTCAGCCAGCTTATGAAAATCAGCCACACCCCCTTCAATCGGGGTTTGATCAAATTTAAAGTCACTGGCATAGACAATCGGGCCCAGCGGAGTGTGAATTGCCAGGGCACAGGTATCTGCAATACTGTGATTAACTCTGATATAATCAATCTTAAACTGGCCGATATCAATTGAACTGCCGGCATTTACCACCTTGAGTTGACTTCTTTTTAAAAGCCTGTGTTCTTTAAGTGTACCTTCCAGCAGCCCCAGGGCCAGCTTGGTACCGAAGATTGGAACATCAATCTCCTTTAAGAGATAGGGTATTGCTCCAATATGATCCAGATGGCCGTGGGTTAATACAATTCCCTTGATCCTGTCTTTATTCTCCCTGACATATTCAAAATCAGGAATTACCAGATCAATTCCTAACTGGTCATCCTCGGGAAACATAACTCCAGAATCAATAATCAACATTTCAGAACCATATTCCAGCACCATCATGTTCTTACCTATCTGACCCACACCCCCGAGGGGAATCATTCTAACAGATTCTATATTCTTTTTTTGAGACATAAATAAAAAAAAGCACCTCCGAATTAATTTCTTTATTATTTTTGTTGGCATAAAAATAGTCCTGGACTTAAAAGAAAAATTTTCATCTTTTTTACCCAGTAATTAACCGACCAGATAAAGCTTACCCGCACAATTCAATCCATTATAAACATTATATCTTTTAATGACCAAAAATACAAGCCATAACTAAAGAAATCGCCAGAGGTCCCGGAATATCAGGATTATTTAGCCTCCCCTGACTCTGACCCCTGACGATTGTTATCCTGCATTGCTATCCTGTAAACCTGTTTTTCACTTTTTAGAATTATTTTCATTATCATTTCCCTGGCACTGCTGTTAGCAGATCGGTATTCTCAGCTGCTTTTCACTTAATACTGATGAAAATGATAGATTACAGTATATCCAGTTCTTTCAGGGTTGCTTTAAATTCTTCCAGTTTTTCTTCACCCATCCCGGTCAGGGGTTTTCTGAAACCTCCTACCTCCCAGCCCTGCAGACGGAGAGCCGTTTTCACGGGAATGGGATTGGTGGTGACAAACATAGCCTTAAAGAGAGGAAACAGCTCCTGGTTGAGCCTGACAGCCTCAGCAAAGTTATTATTCCTGGCCTGATCCAGCATCTTTCTGATTTTCCCGGCGGCCAGATGTCCGGCAACACTAACCACTCCACTGCCACCCACCGCCATAATCGGCAGGGTCAGACTGTCATCTCCGCTGTAAATGTCTATTTTATCCCCGCAGCGGGCCGCCAGGGCGGTGACCTGTTCCAGATCCCCGCTGGCCTCCTTAATTGCTACAATATTATCAATTTCTGCCAGGCGGACAGCAGTATCAACTTCCAGATTCCGGGAGGTTCTTCCGGGCACATTATAGAGCATGATGGGAGCCTGACAGGCCCTGGCAATTGTGGAAAAATGCTGGTAAAGGGATTCCTGGGGGGGCTTGTTATAGTAGGGAACTACCGTCATCAGCCCATCAACATCAAGCATAAGAGCCTCCTGGCTGAATTCAATGCTTACGCTGGTATTATAGGAGCCGGTTCCGGCAATAACCCTGGCATGCTCTCCGACCCTTTCAACCACTGTTTCCAGCAGCCTGAGCTTTTCTTCCTTCTCCAGGGTCGGTGTTTCCCCGGTTGTCCCGCAGATAACCAGCCCATCACAGCCCTCAGCCACCAGCATCTCTGCCAGCTCTCCGGCAGCCTTATAGTTCACCTCTCCAGCAGCTGTAAAGGGAGTAACCATCGCAGTAAGTAAAGAACCAAATACTTCCATTATTCTACCTCCTCATTGAGATTAAATGCTTCGTGCAGTGCCGCAACCGCGGCGGTTTCCTTTTCGGCTTTGACCAGACAGGAGATGGTGGTATGGGAATCAACGGTCTGGTAGATCTTTATCCCGGCTGAATTTAAGCCCTCCACCACTCTGGCCATAACTCCCGGTTGGCCGGTCATTCCACCGCCCACCACAGAAACCTTGCAGAAATCATCGTGAAAGCTAAATTTATAATCATTATCCGATAAAACCTTCCGGGCTGTTTTAATCCGGGGTTTATCCAGTAAAAATGTCAGCTTATCCGTTCGGATATTAATCATGTCCAGGCTGATCATCTTCTCAGCCATTAACTTAAAAATCTGAAGATCCTTACTGTAACTTTCGGCCTTTTCCAGAAAAACCTCAACAAAGATAACATTCTTCCTGGTAGCAACTCCGGTAATCGCTTTATCCTGCTCTATATTGACCTCACTATCAATCAGGCTGCCTCCGCTGTTATCCTCACCGTTATATTTCACCCTGATGGGAATCCGGGCCTTACGGGCCACCTCGGCTGCCCGGGGATGAATAATCCGGGCTCCCAGATTGGTCAGCTCACAGGCTTCTTTATGGGTCAATTCCTTGATTTTTACTGCCCCGGAATAAAGATCGGGATCGGCAGTCATGAAGCCAGAAACATCGCTGTAAATTTCTATTTTTTCAGTCTCCAGAGCATAAGCCAGCACACTGGCTGTGGTATCACTGCCTCCCCGGCCCAGGGTGGTTATTTCTCCCTCCGGACTGATTCCCTGATAACCTGCTACTACCGGAATTATTCTGCTCTCCAGCAGAGACTGCAGCCGGGTGGTGGCTATCTTTTTAACCCGGGAGGAGCCGTGCTCGCTGCTGGTCAGAATGCCGGCCTGAGCCCCGGTTAGAGCCCGGGCTTCCTGCCCCTGCTTTTTCAGCTCCACTGCCATGACAACCGCTGAAATTACCTCCCCACAGGACAGCAGCAGATCCTGTTCCCGGAGAGATACCGGGCAGCCCTCATCCCCGATTAAATCCAGCAGGGTATCGGTGGCATAGGCCTGTCCCTTCCGGCCCATGGCCGAAACAACCACCACCGGAGAGTAACCGGCCTCAACCGCCTCTCTTACCTTGCCGGCCGCAGTTCGACGTCTCTCGCTATCTCCCAGAGCTGTTCCCCCGAATTTCTGTACTAAAACTCTCATTTTCTGCTCACCTGCAGATATCTTTCCGCAATCTGAACTGCATTCAGGGCTGCCCCTTTGCGAATATTATTAGCAGCGCAGTAAAAATTTAATACCCGACTTCTATCCAGATCCTTCCTCAGACGGCCTACCAGGGTTCTGTCATCCTTTTCGGTTTCAATTGCCAGGGGGTAGACATCCTTACGGGGGTCATCCAGCACCGCTATTCCCGGTATGTCTTCCAGGGTTTCTCTGACAGCCTGCAGCTGAAATTCCCGACCCAGCTCAACCTGGCAGGATTCAGCATGGCCAAACCTCACCGGCACTCTTACGCAGGTTGCATTGACCTCAAGTTTTGGCCTGGTTAAAATTTTCCTGGTTTCTCTCACCATTTTCATCTCTTCATTGCTGTAATTATTATCGTGAAAATAATCGATCGCCGGCAGCAGATTAAAGGCAATCGGGTGAGCATAGTATCTGGCTGACCTTCGGCCTTCATCCAGATATTCCCGGCTCTCCTCCAGCAGAGCTTCCAGGGCCCGCTGGCCGCTGCCCGAGACTGACTGCATGGTGGTAACGGTCACTCTTTTCAGTCCGAACTTCTCTGCCAGAGGGTGGAGTACCACTACCATCTGAATGGTTGAGCAGTTGGGGTTGGCTACAATACCCCGATAATCCTCCAGCAGATCTCCATTAATTTCAGGTACAATCAGGGGGACCTCCTCATCCATTCTAAAGGCGCTGCTGTTATCTATGATAACCCGGTCCTCTCCGACTATTTCCGGAAGTATTTCCTGGCTGACGCTGCCCGGCAGACTGGAAAGATAGATCTCGCAGTCAGCAATTCTGTTAGTATCCAGTTCTTCAACTGTAATTTGATTGTTTTTAAATGCTATCCTTTCTCCCCGGGATCTGGCGCTGGCATAGGCAGATAAATTATCAACAGGAAAGTCCCTTTCTTCCAGCAGTCTGATAATTTCTCTTCCTACAAGTCCGGTTGCTCCCAGGACAGATGCATTAATTCCCATAATCCTTCACCTCATATCATAACTTCCTGAAATCATTTAATCTGTTTACTGGTTCTTTGCCTGCTTATTTTACAAATATGTCTTATTGCTGTTTTGTCCCGCAACTAAATACTTCACCTTCATAGGCTGTTGTAATTAAAAAATCTAACATAGGCTGTTGTAATTAAAAAAACTAATTTTTAACCTCCAGCAACCATTTATTCAGATATCAAATAATTTAAGGATCGGTTGTTGTTCCTTACTCCAGTAATTCTTCCAGGCCATAGACAAAACCTCTTTTTTTCCTTATTTTTTTTAGGGCCAGCTTAACACCCGGCATAAAGGATTTCCGGGAAAGTGAATTGTGAGTCAGGGTCAGGGTCTGCCCTTCTCCCCCAAAGACAACCTCCTGACGGGCTACAATCCCGGGCAGCCTGATGGAATGAATATTAACCCCTTCTTTGCTTCCACCCCGCACTCCCGGCAGAGAGAAGCTGATCTCGTCTTCTCCGGGATTGGGTCTGGCTCCCTCCATTCCTTCTGCGGTTGCCAGCGAGGTTCCGGAGGGGGCATCAGCCTTCTCCTCGCTGTGGCTCTCGATAATTTCAGCCCGGGGGAAAAATCGGCTGGCCTCCCGGGCAAATTTCATCAGCAGTACTGCTCCCAGGGCAAAATTGGGAATCAGAAAAACATTCCGGCCAGTCTCCCGGCTCAACTCTTCCAGCTGGGACTTTTCCTCCGGAGTTAAACCTGTGCTGCCGACAATCAGATCAATTTTGTGCTTTAAAGCCTTTTCCAGGGCCGGCAATAGACCCTCGGGCCCGGTAAAATCTATCATAATATCAGGCTTTCTGAACTCTATTTCGCTCTCCAGTTTAACCCCAATCTCAAGTTCAGGGGTTTCAGGATCCTGCAGTATTTCAGCCAGGGTTTTCTTTCTTTTGCGCCTGGAGAGGCCTGCAATCAGCTGAAAACCTTCCATTTCAAGCACGGTTCTGGCAGTTTCCCGGCCCATTCTGCCGGTAATTCCTCTAATCATGACTTTTTCCATCAATTATACCTCGCTTTCTCTGGCTTTTTCTGGAATTCTGCTTCCGGTCCTCTCCTTTATACCAAAATAATTGGTACCCCAGACACCAAGAATAATCAGGACTGCTCCCAGACCCTGTAAAGGATAAAAAGGCTCATTCCTGATCAATACCCCGGCAGCAATGGCCACCACCGTGGTTAAATTGGCAAAAATTGCTGCCTGGGAAGCCGGCAATTTCGAAAGAGAGTAATTCATCATGAAGAAAGCCAGTACCGAAGAGAGAATTCCCAGATACACTACTGCCATCAGCGTTTCAGGATTAAAAATAACACCCAGGTATTCCCCCATCGGCCCTTCATGGCTTATATAACCAATTATATTAAACTGCAGTGCCCCAAAATAGCACATGGCAAAGGTAATCTCCACCGGGGTAAAGCTTACCGAAATATAGCGGGAAACTATGTTGTAAAATCCGGCAGCCAGCACTGCCCCCAGCAGGAAAACAATTCCCAGATAATGGGATTCAGCAGCGGCCAGCTCCCCCTGGAAGGAAACCACTATCCCCACTCCAATAACGGAGAGAATAATAAAGACCAGCTGGATCCTGCCAGGCTTTTCTTTCAGAAAAATAGCGGCCAGCACCGCCACACTGACAGGTATTAAAGATATCATCAGTCCGGCCTGAGAGGAGGTGGTCAGCTGAATTCCCAGCACTTCAAAGGGAAAATAAATTCCGGGCTGAAACAAAGATACCAGCAGCAGCGGCAGCAGAGGTTTGCCGATGATGTTGGTCTTTATCAATCCGATAAATTTCAACAGGGTCATAAAAATGGCTGCTAGCAGAAAGCGAAAGCCTAAAAGCTGGAAGGGATCCAGGAATTCCAGAGCTTCCTTGGAAAACAAAAAAGAGAAGCCAAAAACAACACTGAAGGTAATCCCCGCCAGGTAAGGCAGGTATCTGGAAAAATCTATCTCTTTATTCATTGCTGCCATCATCTCCTGACGGCGGCCAGGGGCCGTAATACTGATAGAACTGACATTCAATTCCTCCATTATAAAGTTTTCTTCTTTTGCTGGCTTTTTTGCCAAAATATTTTTCAAATTCTTTATCAGCAGTTAAGATATAATATGACCAGGTATCCAGTTCCCGCAGTTTTTCTCCCATTTCCCGGTACAATTCCCTCACATTCTGAGATTTAAGCCGCTCACCATAGGGCGGATTGGTTATTACATAGCCATATTTTCTGCTGGCGGAAAACTCTCGAAAGGGCCGTTTTTGAAAATGAATAATATCATCCACCCCGGCCCGGCCGGCATTTTCCCGGGCAGATTTCAGCACTTCTCCGTCAATGTCATAACCGGCAATCAGGCGGGGCTCAGCCTCCAGCCAGCTGGCCTGCCGGGCACTCTCTCGAGCCTGCCGCCAGGTTTTAGGAGAAAGAAAGAACCAGTTTTCCCCGGCAAAGGATCTTTTCAGGCCCGGAGCCTGTTTTCTGGCCAAAAGGGCCGCTTCAATCAGGATTGTGCCCGAGCCGCAGAAGGGATCCAGCAGAACTCTACCCCTGTCCCAGCGGCTTAACAGCACCATAGCAGCAGCAGTGGTTTCCTGGAGCGGAGCCTCTCCCCCCTCCTGACGGTAACCCCGCTTGTGCAGACCGGCACCGCTACTGTCCAGGGCAACTATCACCCTGTCATCTAGAATTGAAAAAAAAACTGGATAGAGACTGCCATCTTCAGGCAAACGTCCCTGACCGTGTTTTTGCTGGAGGCTGTCTACCACAGCTTTTTTTATGATTGACTGACAGGCCGGCACGCTGTGCAGTTCCGAGCGGCTGGATTTTCCCCGAACCGGAAACTCTCCCCGGTAGGGTATAATATCAGCCCAGGGCAAAGTTCTGATATTTTCGTAAAGTTCATCAAAATCTCTGGCACTAAATTCACCCAGTTTAAGATAAACCCTCTCTGCTGTTCTCAGCCGTAGGTTGCACCGGGCCAGATCACCGGCGCTGCCGGTTATTTCTACCCTGCCATTTTCCACCCTGTCAACCTCATAATTAAGCTTTTTCAATTCATGCTTAACCACAGATTCAACCCCGAAGGTTGTGGTAATCATAATCTTATATTCCTGCAAAAAAATCTCTCCCTCTTATTCTCTGATTACTGCTCCCATATCTTCCATCTTTTCCAGGGCAGCAGCAATATCACCCGGTTGGGCCTCAACACCTTTAGTGGCTGACTGAATCAGCTCCACCTCAAAACTATATTTAAGAGCATCCTGGACGGTAAAAAATACACAAACATCAAGAGCCAGGCCCACCACCAGAATTTTTTCAATCTCCAGATCTTTAAAATAGCCGGCCAGCCCCAGCTCCCGGCCGTCGTTATCCCGAAAGGCCGAATAGCTATCAATCTCAGGCAGCTGGCCCTTTCTGATAATCAGATCAAAATATTCCGTACTGATTTCTGGATGAAATTCGGCTCCTTCGCTGTTTTGCACGCAGTGGTCCGGCCAGAGAACCGGGCCCAGCCCCTCGCTATCTGCTTCATAGGGAGTAAAGGGTTTTACTCCGTGAGAGCTGGCAAAGCTTTTATGCTCCGGTGGATGCCAGTCCTGGGAGGCCGCCACGGCAGTAAAGTCCCCTGAGCTCAAAAGTTTATTAACCTGAAAATTTATCTCACTGGCTCCTTCCACCGGGAGAGCACCATCTTCATAAAAATCATTCTGCAAATCCACACACAGCAGTGCTTCTTTCACCTTTTGAACCCCCTTTAATATTTAATTTCAAAGTGGCCGGAAAAATTGCAGTCATCACTGCTGGAAACAGAAATATCTGCCACCCTGGCCAGAGAAGGTCCTTCCTTCATTAATTCCAGCAGTTCCTCAACTTCCTCTTCCGGACCGGAAATCAAAGCTTCAACCCGGCCATCGGGTAAATTTTTAACCCAACCCTGAAGATTAAGCCGGCGGGCATTTCTCCTGACAAAAGCTCTAAAGCCTACTCCCTGCACTCTACCTGTTAGAAAAATATGCTTGCAGACCTCACTCATAAATTATCACCTCTGAATGCCTTTTCAGTTTTTCTGTTTCTGCTCGGGAAGCCGTCAAATAAACCGGAGTGGTAAAACACTCAGCTACCGCTCCGATTATACTTTTCCTGCCTGCTCTATTATAGATTCCCTGAAGGTTCTGATCATAGAGAAAAAGTCCAATAATATAGTCAAACTCCTTAAAACCAGCCGGCTCTTCCCCGGTAACCAGAAACATTTCCAGCTCGGGGGGAAGACAGTACTTCTGAAAGAGATAATTTACCCTGCTGGCCCCGACAATTTCCTTGAGACAGCTCTGCCATTCCTCCTGAGATAAATCCTGGCCGGTCTGCACCCCTTTGCAGGCATTGAGATCACAGGGCTTGACAATCAGCTCCTGCTGCCTTTCAGCAATTTCTCTCAGTGTCTTTTCATCCGGGCGGATAAAGTCAGTTTCGGGAATATGCTGCTGTAAAAATTCTATTTCGCCGTTCGTGAGGAAGTCCAGTTTATCAGGTTCGGTCAGAATCTTAAACAGGGCCTTATTATGGATAATCTGGGAACGAAAACTACCGCAGAGGCAGACAGCTCCCTCCCGGTAGGCCTGAAGCAGATCCTCTATTTCCTCCTGATCGGCAAATAACCGCTGGGTGGTTGCCCGGCGGTAAATGAGATCAATTCCCCTGTCTTTATAGTACAATTTATCATTCCGGTATTCAAATTCCCGGGGGTCAACTATATAAACCTCCCAGCCCTTTTTTTCCATATATCCCTGATATTCATAAAACTCACTGATAACACCCTCTCCCTCAAAATCCATGATAGCGGTTACAGGCTTCTTATTCTGCTGCCCGGAAAATTCCCGGTAGATACCCAGCATAATATCTATCCAACTGTTAAACAGCTCAAATCCGGCCAGGGTAATATTTTCCCGGAACTGCAGCTCTCTGACAGCCTCTCCCTGCCGGACAATTTCCTGAATAACCCGGACTTCATTCATAGCTGAAGTTCCATCGGTATTGATCTCACAAAACTTTAGGTTCTCGCCATCCTGCCAGAATAAATCAAAACGGGCAATAGGATAGGAGCTCTCATAACCGGGATCGACCAGAATATGTTTCTCCATGCTGGGTCCAAAGGGAAAGAGGCTGCGAAATTTTTTACTGTTGAGATACTGCTGTATCACCTTATCTAATATTTGATTAAATTTGGACATCAAATCTTTGAGATAATGCCAGTCCTCCAGACTTATTATAAAGGGATTGTATAAAAAAGGAACCGGCTCACCTTTATATTTAGCGCTGCTTTCCTCCAGCATAGCCCAGAGCTCCTCCCGGTACTCAGCAGCAAAAGCTTCCTTCTGACCGGAAATAATCTCCTTATACTTCTCCTGCAGATATCTGGTGCCCTCAGGATAGCTTAATTTCATCAGCTAGCTCACATCCCAGTCCGGTCTCCAGGTCGGCATATTTTAAACTGTCAAAGGAGATTTCCTTTCCGGAAAACCTCTTTCTCGGCGGCATTGTCCTGGCCAGATAGTTTTCCAGATTGGTAAGCTGCATCAAATTCTCATCCTTATCCAGGCCCTTCCTGGCTCTAAAAATTAAATCCTCTCCCCATTCTTTCAGGGTTTTGTCTTCCAGATAGCAGGTTTCAATTCCCCTCTCAGAAATTTTGTCGAAGGTCTGAAGGATTGAATCCCTGTTAATATCCTTGATTTTATCATAATAATAATTGAGATTTTCCTCCTGATAAAAAATCCCCTTGATCAGAGCCAGATAGCCAAAAAACAGCGGATAGGGCAGAGAGTCAGCCATTCTGATCTCGAGATATTCCTTGGCCCTGACATCATTAAAGGCAAAGGATAGCATATGTTCAAAATCTTCCGGCTGCAGTTCGGTTCTGCCCAGCCTCTGATAAAGTTTAGCAAAGCTTATTTCCCCCAGGTATTCCTTCTTTTTTTCGGGGTTATAAATAGCAGGCAAATCGATAATATAGCCGGCATAATCCCGGTAACTGTAAAAATCTCTATCAAATATCCCTGGTAAAATTCCGCAGCGATCATGGTCACACTGATCCCAGATTCGAAAGCGCAGGACCCATTTATCCTCCCGGCGCCCTTCAAAAATCGGGGAATTATCAAAAATAGCATAAAAGATGGGGATCAACCAGCTGGCCACCTTCAACT
>PWHA01000160.1 GCA_003554685.1 Halanaerobiaceae bacterium | reverse complement strand
TCAGGTAACGCCGGCAAAACAGCAAAGGGGAGGAAAAGAAAATAAATGGCAGAGGACAAACTGAAAAAACTTGAAGCAGGCGGAACGGCCTTTGAAACAGGTCAGCAGCACGGCAGTCAGCTGAAGGAAGAGATTCAGGTCTTTGTTGATCAGCTCTATCAGGATCTGGAAAAGGATGGAGCCCCTAAGGAAAAGGCGAAAATTCACACCCGGAAATACCTGCCCTATATAGAGGAGTATTCAGCTGAAGCTGCCCGAGAAATGGAGGGAATAGCCAGTGGTGCAGAGGTTGACTATGAAGATATAGTTATGATAGCACTTAATGAGGAGATTCAGAGCTTTGCCCCGGCCTGCACCGCCTTTGCCGCCACCGGCAGGGCTACAGCAGAAGGCTATACAATTCTGGGACAGACCTGGGATGATTTTTACAGCTGGTTTGATGATGTCGAGACCTATGTCCTGGCCAAGAATTATCAGGATTCCGATCTCCAGGTGCTTTCCTATATTTATCCCGGGATGATGTCCTGCGCCGGGATAAATTCTGCCGGGATTGCCATCAGCTGGAACACAGTCCCCCGGCTGGATTTAAAGAGCGGGGTCCCCACCTATGTGATTGTTAACGAGGTTTTAAAGCAGAAAACTATCGGCAAAGCCCTTTCAGCAGTTGTCAGTGCTGACCGGGCAGGCTGCTTTAATTTTGTTATTGCCGACGAAAGCGAAATATATAATGTTGAAGCTACACCCGATGATTTTGAGATTACCTACTCCAGCACCTATCTGGGGCACGCCAATCATTATACCGGAGATAAGTTTTCCTCCAGGCAGGATTTAGGAGAATTTTTTACTTCGGGTTCAGCTTCTTCAATTATCAGGCATAACAGGATCGGGCGGCTTCTCAGAGAAAATTCCGGTTCCATAGATCTGGAAACTGCCCGGAGTTTTTTCACCGACCATGTCAATCACCCCGATTCAATCTGCCGCCATCCCGATCCGGATTTAGAGGTAAAAACCATCACCAGATCGGCCTGGGCCATGGTCCCCGCACTCAGGGAGTTTTGGATCACAGCAGGCCCACCCTGTGAATATGACTATATTAAATATTCGCTTTGATCGCAGTCCATACAGGAGAAGAACCAGGAAACAATGTTAGCAAATTACAAATACAAACTTAAAAAGGAGAGTGTCAAAAATGGCGGATTTTGAAAAGTTAAGCAACAGCGTCATCCAGGGAAATGCTGCCGAGGTGGCAGAGTTAACCCGGGAGGCAGTTGATGAGGGAGTTAAGCCAACTGAGATTATCAATCAGGGATTGATCAACGGCATGAACGTAGTCGGCAAGAGGTTTAAAGCTGGCGATATGTTTGTACCCGAGGTGCTGATGGCTGCCAAGGCTATGAAGGGCGGCATGGAGATAGTGCAGCCTCTCCTGGTCGAGGGAGAGATGGAAGAAGCCGGCAGAGTGGTGCTGGGCACGGTGGCAGGAGACCTCCACGATATCGGCAAGAACCTGGTAGGTATGATGATGGAGAGCGGCGGCCTGGAGGTTACCGATCTCGGCACCGATGTCGAGGCCGATGAATTTGTGGAGAGCATCAGGGAGATTAAGCCCCATGTGCTGGGCATGAGCGCTCTTTTAACTACCACCATGCTGGAGATGAAGGATGTTATTGAGGTTCTGGAGGAAGAGGGTTTAAGAGATGACGTCAAGGTAATTGTGGGAGGAGCCCCGGTTACCAGGGAGTTTGCCGATGAGATAGGAGCAGACGGCTGGGCCCCGGATGCTGCTTCCGCCAAGGATCTGGCGTTTGATTTGATCTGATGTAGTTTAACTTTAATGCTGGCGATGATAATCCGGGATGATATTCTGGTTAATTTAATCAGGAACTGTTAACACAGATAAAGTTCTTCTAACTACAGAAGATGTAATTGCTAATGATGATCACACTGTTTCAATAAGGAAAAATTACAGCAGTCAGCGATAGGTTCAGAGAAGTAAAAGAGAAAAAATAAATCTGCAGTATGACAGGGGGGCACCGGGAGAATGTTTTAGCTTCCGGGTCCTCCATTTTTCTATTTTTATATAATTTTTTGACTATAAAATTTTGTTCAACTAATCTCTTGCTGAAAAGAAAGCAGGAAAATCATTGATAATTAGCCAACCCCAAATGTTCTCAATTGAAGTCATGGCATTTTTAATATAAACAGAGCAACAGATTAGCTCAGTTTTTAGATTTACTATATGCTTGGATGATGCTTACATGTCTGTGGTAATATCCAGGTTTTATGAGAAAAATATCGAGACAGGATATCTGTTCACAGGGCAAATTTTTTCGGGACTTCGGGATTTTGAGACTTCGAGTCAAGATTATTATCAGAAAATTCATAGAAGAGAGATAGGGCACACAAAGGTTCCGGGACGTAAAGCAGATATTTGACCACTTTTGCGAAATAATCATTCTGAAATTTACAGCCTATATTATCCCCAGTATTCTTGAAACAATCGGGGTTATCTGGTTAATATAGGTATGCTGTATTGTAAACTTTTGAATTATCTAAGAAGAAACTCCAGGAAAATTTTGCAATCGTTCCTGGAGAGAGTAAACCTTGCAAAGAATACAGTTTGTGAAAAAACAGCTTGTGAAAAAAACAGTTTTTCTTTGACAATTTACCTGATATATTATTTAATTAAGTTGTCCAGAGATGATCAGATAGATATTGCCTTTAAAGTGAAATCATAAAAAGTGAAATCATAAGATGTTACATTTTTGGTCGGATTGCATTTTTAATGAGTGCTAAAACAATCAGAAAGGACTGATAAAATGAATTCCTATGAGAGAGTTTTTCAAAGATTAGCCGGGAAATCGGTTGATAGAGCACCCAATCTCAGCATAGTGATGGGCTTTGCCGCCAGGCATAGTGGCATTCCCTATAAGAAATACGCCACCGATTACCGCTATCTGGTGGAGGCCAACCTGAAATGCTGTGAAGATTTTAAAATAGACATGGTCAGCGCCATTTCCGATCCCTGCCGGGAAGGGCATGATATGGGAGCGGAAATCAGGGTGCCGGAGGACGCCGCACCTTCCTTCAGGGGGATTTTCCTGGAAGACTATGCTGATTTACATAGACTTGAAGTCAGGGATCCCCTAAAAGGGGAAAGAATGCTGGATAGAATTAAAGCGGTTGAGCTGTTCCAGGAAAAAGCAGGGGACAGATATCCAGTTCTGGGCTGGATTGAAGGAGCCTTTGCCAGCGCCAGCAACCTCAGGGGAGTTAACAATTTGATGCTGGATCTCATCGAAAGGCCCGCTGAGGTTCACAACCTGCTGGAGATCTGCGCCGAGCAGGCCATCCTCTTTGCCAGGGAGCAGGTCAGGGCAGGCGCTGATTTTATCGGAATGGGCGATGCCACAGCATCTCTCATCAGCCCTGACCATTATCAGGAATTTGTCCTTCCCTATGAAAAAAGGATCAGTCAGGCCATCCAGGAGGCTGGAGCCCGGGTTAAACTTCATATCTGCGGTGATATTTCTGCCCTACTGCCTCAGATAGCCAGAACAGGCGCTGACATGGTCGATATTGACTGGATGGTTAATTTTTCAGAGGCGGTCGAAGTGCTGAGGGGTAAATCTGCTGCCTGTGGAAACTTTGATCCGGTGGATGTTCTGCTGCAGGGCTCTCAGGCCGATGTTAGAAAGGCTGTTCAAAGCTGCCTGGCAGCCGGTGATAGGGATACCTTCATCGCCCCGGGCTGTGAAGTCCCAGGAGAAACACCTCCTGCCAATATGCAGG
>PWHA01000280.1 GCA_003554685.1 Halanaerobiaceae bacterium | reverse complement strand
AGTTCGTTGGTGCTGTAAACTCCAATCGCCGGCACATTATGAATCAGGCTGGGGGCAAAAGAAGCCAGGGTTTTACCCCCGCCTGTAGAAGTATAGTTAAACAAAGCCATAGATTTTTCAGTTCTCATAATTTCTTCAAAAACCTTAAGGGTTTGATGCTGATGGAGGTAAGGATTAAAATCCCGAATAAATTTTTTGTCCAGTCTTTTTAAAGCTTTTGACTGTAAATCTATTTTTACCTCTGACATAAATAGTTCATTCCCACTGGAATTTTTTTCGTTTCGTGCTCGAAATTAAGCTGCCAGTAATCTCCGACCGAATAATGCCCGTTTTCTATCAGCTGAGTGGGAAGAGTACCGGGCAAAATATCAAAAACATCAGGTCTGGTTTCAAGATCTTCCCAGTTCAAAAGAAGGTTGGCAGAATATTCTCCCTGTTTTTTACTCTGTTCTTCGGGAGTGTCTATTTGAAGTCTGGCCTTCCCCATAAATTTGCCCAGCCTGATATAACGTGGGAATTCCAATTCTTTTTCTGCCCTGATATAAAATTTAAATTTGCTGCCGGGCAAAAAAGGCTTGATATAGCCCCAGTTGGGATACCCCAGACTTCTCCCTCTGGATAGATGATAGCTTTCCCCTTTCGAATTATATTGTATAACTTTCTGCTGTCCCGATATCAACTTTGCTGGAGTGATGTAAAAATCAACCGAACTCAATTCCTCCTCATAATTTGGACTTTGTTTTTCCTGATAGCGAGGAGGCAGCCTCTTTTTATCAGGCCATAGATAAGAAAGAGCATAGGTAAGAGCAAAGTTATGGACGAAGGGCCCTGTTTCCGCTATTTTCCCTCTTTCGGTTGTGGCGAAAAAGAGATAGTCTTCCATGGTCAAAAGACATCGATAAAACTTCATATCTCTCACCCTAGCGCGTTTCTTCTACATAATGATTTATATCCGCCTTCAGATCTTCGACGAAATCTTCGGTTTTGCTTTTCTGACTGTAAATTTCCTGCAGCTTTGATAAAATAGGTTCGACTTCTCCCGCTTCTCTCAAACTGTGTAATGGAGTGTAAACCTCTTCCTTCAGTTCATCTAAAGCTTTAACCAGATAATCTCGCGCAGTATTCACATTTAAATCTTCCGCCTGGTTTTCACTGTAATAATCATACATTCTCTGCGATAGTTCGAGGTTAGAAGTAAACTCGGAATCCGAAAATATTATATCCACTATATGATTTTTTATAGTTCCCTGGCGGTTGCTTTCCGCTCCATATCTGGTCGTTCTCAATATATTCCCCAGCACATATATGAATTCATTGACAGTTACGTCCACCAGTGTCTCAACGGTCGGCAGATAAACTTCCGGCATCAAATGGCTGCGGGAGTTAAAAGCGCTCCCGGCGACCCCGCCTTTGGTTGAATCTTCTATGGCATTAAATTTAATATTCTCTTCCAGCTCTTCAAAGCCTCTTATAGTAAACCCGGAATCAGTTAAAATCCTCGACTCCTGGGAATCGGCGCCTCCTGCAGCATAACCATACAGAATACAGTCGGGACATTCTGTACACATTCCCTCCATCAAATAACAGTCATCGTCCGTTAGAGCATCATACTCTCTCAATAAAGCTTTGCCCTTTCTCCTTTCCGGGGCAATCTGCTTTCTTTTATACATCAAAATTCTATCCATAAAACCGGAATTATCATATCCGCGCCGAACCCTTTCAACATCCAGATTGGATCCTTCAGTGGTAAAAACTGTATGAGATTTCGTCTCTCTCAAAACTACTATGTTGACATATTTATCCCGGGGAGTAGCAGGTATTTCCTCCACAAAACCTTCCTGCAGCTTGTCATTATCAGGCAGCAATTTCATTATTGATTTGCCTCCCTTTCTTCCCAGAATTTTTTTACTAATTTGTCCGTTTCAAAATAGACTCCATCAGCAAGACTATTCATCTCCTTTTCCAGCTCAGCATAACTCCTGCTGCATCTTTCGATGAACAGTTTTTCAACTATGTGCCTGACAAAATCCTCTATCTCCTCCTGAGTATAATTGCAGACAAAACCCTGCTCCTGACTCAATCTCTGCAGCCTCTTGTCTATTCGGCCCGCCACCCGGGATACAATTTCCTCTTCACTGTCAGCATCTGTTTCTTTTATACCCTCCACCGCTGTTCTGAATAGACTCTCATATCTGTGAGCTTTGCCGTCCTGGCGGCTGGAAGGACGGTAAAGATTGAACGACTTTTTAGCTATCTCTTTTGCCAGATTCATTTTTTCACCCCCAAAAAATGATAAAAGAATTTCCGCTGAGCCTACCAGAAGCTCCGGCGCTGTATATCCGTTCTCCTGCTCATAACGTTTATAAAAATGAGCTCCAGCCAGATTATTGCTGTTTAATTCTGAAAGAATGCCGGCTATCTGTTTATCTCTGTCATTTAAGTGATTGTTTATTTCCCAGACTGAAGAAAGCAAATCCAGCAAATCCTTGATCCTGCTGAGGGGTATTTCTCCCAGAAGCTCGCCTGTTCTGCCCAGGGATACCTCGGGTAAAATCTTCCTGAGAGAGGAATTGATGTCATCCATTTTTAAGGAAGTTTTAAATTCATGATGAGAGAGCGAATTTAAATAGGGGGTCTGACTGATATAAACTCTAACTCCCAGTAAATTTTGCAGAATAGCTCCCAGAAAAACGCTTTTGGCCAGCATTTCTATCTCCGTAGGTTTCCTCGTAATATCAACGTTTTCACTAACTGAATTCTCCAGTGTGACCAAATGAAAGTTTTTCTGATGAATCGGTGCTGTAGAGACATATTCTCCCAGCTTTCTTTGTTCTCCTTCTTCATGCCGTTCCGCAATACGCCTGGCTTCTTTCTGAAAAAGGTTATTAACATTATCGAGCCATTCCCTGGATTTTTGAGCTCTATTCAGCCAGATTTCCGAGAAAGTCGTCTCCTCCACGCCATAATTTCTCACCTTTAGACCCGTTCTTTCCTGAAACGGCTCCAGCACCTCTTCGCTATCGGCCAGCAAATCTGAGGTGAAATAATAATCCGGAAACAGGAAGAGATAAACTCTGCGCGAACTATTCTTGTCAGCATTGGGAGCAAATCCTAAATCTAAAATCTTTCTCATCATAAATTCCAGATAGCAGATCGGACACCAGACATGCGCCGAAACGTTGCTCAGTTTAGGAAGAATCCTATTGGAAAATGTCTGGATATTATCTTCCAGTATTCCCGCTTTTATTTCTGCTTTTCCTTTGGGAACTTTTTTGGTAATAAATCTATTGCAGAGAACACATAACCGCTTGTGGCTGCCGCTCTTTTTGCGGGTATACTCCTGATATACATCAGCCGGTTCTCCTGGTTCCTGCAAAAAAGAAAACTCCAGCTGGTTGAGCATGTAATTTCTAAAGTCACTTCTCATGCCGAGTTCTTCGTTAACATAATCAAGCCGGGCCTCTCTTGAATCCAGTTCTGACAATATATTTGTCAGTGTATTTATGAGCCAGACTTCTAATTTTTCTTCCAGGGGCACTTCAAAAAGGCTTCTGCCATCCGGTGCTGACTTGCTGCTTAAAAAATGATGAGCATAAACCAGACACTCATCCTTCATCCTGGGATCGCTGATATAGCGAGATCCCATCTCCTTCTCAATTTTTTTGTAAATCTGATTGTCCATATTTAAACTTTCGAGCAGCCATTCATCCACCTCATCTTTGGGCATATAAAAGCGAGCGATAGTTTTGGTGACTGCCAGAGCTTTCTGAACCATTCCCCCTCTCTGAGCCTTATCCTTCT
>PWHA01000225.1 GCA_003554685.1 Halanaerobiaceae bacterium | reverse complement strand
AGTAATCGAAAAAAATTTTTTTGAAGCTGGAGACATCTTGCTGCTTGTAAGTAACGATATATAACAGAATAATATCTAAAGCTGCAGGATGCGTTGACACAGACAATAACCCTGTAATATAATTAGTTGGTAGTTATAAAATTTATGAGGAGATAAATTATGCAATTAACAAATAAATCAGAGCGTATGGGGACCGAAAAGATAGTTCCTCTGCTCATAAAGCTTTCTGTACCGGCAATCATTGGCATGTCTGTTCAATCTCTTTATAATGTAGTCGACAGCATTTACATAGGCAGGGTCAGCAAGGAAGCACTTGCTGCTCTTTCTCTGGCCTTTCCCATTCAGATGGTTTTAATCGCCATCGCTGTGGGAACCGGAGTTGGCACCAGTTCACTGATATCACGTCTGCTGGGGGAGAACAGGACTGAAAATGCCAGCAATACAGCCCGACATGTTATGATAATGACCGTTTTTTACGGCCTGACAATCGGGCTGGTTGGCTTTTTCTTCTCAGAGAATATTTTTGGTTTTGTGGCAGAAGATCCTGAGTTGATTAAACTGGGTCAGGAGTATATCAGAATCATTCTCCTGGGTTCCCTGGCCATGTTTTTTCCCCTGATTGCCAGTGATGTTCTCCGGGGTGAGGGAAACACCTTTATCCCCATGCTCACCCTGATCCTGGGTGCTGTTATCAATATAATTATCGATCCCTTCCTGATTTTTGGAATTGGCTTTTTCCCGGAACTGGGAGTGGCCGGAGCAGCTTATGCCACCGTCTTCTCCAGGTTTATCAGCGGATTGTTTATTGCCTGGATTCTATTTAAGGGAGACAACCAGGTCAAAATCAGATTTGAGAGATTCAAATTTGATTTTGGTATTATCATGGATGTTTACCGGGTTGGCCTGCCGGCAATGGTCATGCAGTTTCTGGCGAGCTTCATGATTTTCGGAGCAAACAGAATAGTGGGCAGCTTTGATGTTCTGGCAATTGCAGTGATGGGCATCTATTTCCGGCTTCAGTCCTTTGTCTTCATGCCTGTTTTTGGCCTCTGCCAGGGATTTATGCCGATTGTGGGATATAATTTTGGCCACCGAAAACCGGCCCGCATGAAAAAAACAATTAAATTTGGGGTGCTGATTGCCTTTGCCTTTACTACTTCCGGTTTCATTATTTTTCAGGCCTTTCCCCGGCAGTTAATCTCTCTCTTTAATAATGATCCGGAATTAATAGAGATCGGGGTAACTGCCCTGACCCGGCTCAGCCTGGCCTTTCCCATCATCGGACCGGCGATTATCGGTTCCACCACCTTTCAGGCCATCGGTAAGGGGCTGCCCAGTTTGATTATTTCCTTCTCGAGGCAGATTATTTTGCTGCTGCCAATCATGTATCTCCTGGGAAGATTTTACGGCCTGAATGCACTCTGGTATGCCTTCCCCCTGGCCGAGGTGCTGGTTTTCGGGGTGATGGTTTTCTGGCTGAAGGATACTCTGGAAAAGTCCTGGGAAAATATGGCCGGGGAAAGTACTGTCTAAATGTTTAAACTGAGATCCGGTCCTGGTCAGGAAGTCAGATTGACCGAACCAAACAGGAAAACAGGAGGTGAAGGTTAAAATGCAGGAAATCTACTGCAACGAAATCATAGCCAGAGCTTTAGAAGTTGCTGCCAGATGCCATCAAGGGTACAGCCGAAAGGAAAGCAAAACCCCCTATATAGTTCATCCTGTGGAGGTGGCAATGATCCTGCAAAATCACTTTGACGATGAGGAATTAATTGCTGCCGGACTGCTGCATGACACCCTGGAGGATACCGGACTTATTGAAGAGGAGCTGAGGAAATTTTTTAATAACCGGATAGCCAGACTGGTACTGGGCGCTTCGGAAAGACTGGAAAACCGGGAGGAAACCCCCTGGCAGGAAAGAAAAAAGCATACCATTGAAAGTGTAATAGATGCTGCTCAGGATGTTAAATATCTGGTCTGTGCTGACAAGCTAGCCAATATGAGAAGCATGATAAGAGATAAGAAGCGCCTGGGGGATAAGCTCTGGGATAAATTTAATGCCGGATATGACTGCCAAAAATGGTATTACCGGAGCATGGCTGCCAGCCTGAAGGATTTAGAAGGTAAAAAAATCTATCAGGAATTCACAGAAGCGGTTAGTTATCTTTTTCAAGATAGATAGAAAGTCATACCAAGCACCGGTTTAGCCGGCTGAGAATAAAGAGATGGACTGTTGGTTGGTTGGTTGGTTGGTTGGTTGGTTGGTTGGTTGGTTGCTTTATAGTTTTATTTATAGATTGGTTTATTTGTTTATTGATCGATTGATTTATTTATTGGTTAGTTTGTTTTTTGCTTTTTTACTGTTGGGGTAATTTTTATGATTCATAGATTCATTGTTCGTTGATTTAGCTATCGAATATTGAATTGATTTAGCTGATATTTATGGAGTTGTTGATACAGTTGTTTTTTTTGTCCGGCTCAGGGATAATCAGGCAATCTCGCCGGGCCTCCCGGTGATGAAGAAAACTACCGAAAATCCCAGAGCAAAGATCAACATTTCTGGCAGACCAGGATCAGCGGGCATTGACAGGGCTGCGGAAGCCAGGATCAAACCGCTGAGGAAGAACATCAGCCGACGCCGGTAGTTTTCGATGAACCAGTTGAGGAGCCAGGCGAAGATCAGAAGACCGCAGATGGAGCCAAGATTATAAATTAGCAGAGTCAGCAGCTGAAGACGAGCAATAGCCTGAATAAAAGCTGGATAAACACCGAGAATCACCAGCCGGCTACCGCCGCTGATTCCGGGTAAAAGCATGGTTATGCTGGCCAGAGCACTGGCCAGAAATATCCTTAAGAAGCCCGGTCCTCCGGCAATTACGGTAGATCCGGAACCCCCGGTAACTCTACGGCTGAGAAGCAGGGCCAGTAGAATTCCAGCGAGCAGCAGGAAGTAATTCAGGATTTCCCCTGCTCTTTCTGCTCTCTGCCGCTGAGCTGCTGAGCTGTTCCGGCTGCTTGGTCTTTCCCGGGCAGCTTCCTGCCTGGTTTTTCGGAGCGAAGCCAGTATCATCCCGGCAATTAGGGCCATCATTGCCGCAGGATAGAGTTCGAAAATCCGATCGATAAAAGCCGCTCCCAGCAGCACTCCCAGACCAACTCCCCCCAGGAGCGGAATAAGAAATCCGAGTTCAATACTTTTAATGGCTTTGATCAGGGGTTCATAAATATGCAAAATCAGGGCCACGGTCCCGCCGCTGATTCCCGGCAGTGTATTGGCAATTCCCAGGGGAAGTCCCCGGAGAAAAAGCCGGGATATTTTGCTGCTGTCGAGTGTTTTACCAGGGTCCTGTTCCATGAAGGCACCTCATTTTTCATTATTTTTCTGACTGGAAACTTAACTTTCTAACAAGTTTTTAATCCTCAAGCTTGGATTTATCAAATACCTCTTTCGGGACCTGATTAAAAAGGATGCTGACAGACTTCCGCTCATGGATTCGCCAGATAGTTTCCGCAAAGAGAGGAGCTACAGAAACCAGTTTAATTTTTTCAGTGTCTTTAACCGCATCATTGTCAACCGAATCCGTGCCTACAATTGTTTTAATAGGACTGTTCTCCAGCCTCTTCACCGCCCTCTCATTCATCAGCATATGCGATAAGCCGGCATAAATATCCCGGGCTCCTCTAGCCTTCAGCTCCCGGGCCAGATTGACCAGCGTTCCTCCCGAGATGCTGAAATCGTCAAAAATCAGAGCATTCTTCCCCCGGACCTCTCCTATAATCTCCATCATTTCGGCATCCTCATTGTGGTTTTTTCTTCTTTTATCCCCCAGGGCAACCGGGAGATCCAGATAAGAAGCGTATTTTCTGGCCTCTCTGGCAAAACCGGCATCCGGTGAAACCACCACTGTATCTGAGAGGTCAATCTTTTCCTGGAAATATTCACAGAGTATGGGCAGGGCATAGAGATGGTCGCTGGGTTTTTTGAAAAATCCCTGAATCTGGGGGCTGTGAAGATCCATGGTTACCACCCTGTCAACTCCAGCCAGTTCAATGCTTTCGGCACAGACCCGTCCCCTGATGGAAACTCTTGGCTCATCCTTTTTATCGCCCTGAGCATAGCTGAAATAGGGCATGACCAGGGTCACCGAATTGGCGCTGGCCCTTTTAAAAGCATCAATCCAGAAGAGGATTTCTGTGAACTCCCTGTTGGGATTGAGGGCAATGGACTGCACCAGAAACACATCCTTGTCCCGAACAGTTTCTTCAATTCTGACCAGCAAATTTCCCTCGGGAAAGGTGATTACGCTGGAAAGACCCGGTTCTACTTCCAGATAGTCGGAAATTCTTTGGGCAAATGTTTCTCCTGAACTGCCGGAAAAAATTTTAATTTCATATTCATCAGCCATTTGGCATTCTCCTTTGGGTTTATTTTGGGATAATATTATAAGAATATCTCTGCCAGGAGGAGCGGTTATGCTGCCTTCCGGGAATAAAAAATCTCAGGCTTGTAAGCGGTCCGATCTTTAGTTTATTATAACAAATATTTCGGCGGGACAAAACTTGACAAAAACGCCAAGAATAGATACAATAACTACAAACATTATGACTATTAAGAAATGAGGGGGTATTCTAAAAATGATTAGGAAAAGTTTAAGACTGGTTGTATTTGTCCTGGTTTTAGGCTTGATACTGTTGCCTGCTTCAGCCCTCGGTCATGGAGAGGCCCCGGATAGATTTTTTGCTCCAGAAACTCTGGCTGAATTTGATGGGGTAGAGGAAGCTGCCTATGTGGCTTACAGGGGTAGAATTTTTGATGTAAGTGATGCCTTCGAGGACGGGACCCATGCCGGCCATGAAGCTGGTCAGGATCTGACCGAGGAAGTTTATGAAGCCGGACACGGCCCTGATGTTTTAGAGGATAGAGAAGTCATTGGATATTATTTACAGTATGTGTTAACTAAAGAAGATCTGGCTGAATATGATGGCAGCGACAATCCTCCCTTTGTGGCTGTTGATAATATTATTTATGATGCCAGTGATGTTTTTGAGGAGGGAACCCATGCTGGCCATGAAGCTGGTCAGGACTTGAGTGAAGAATTCCACGGAAGACATGGAGAAGAAAACCTGGAAGCCATGCCGGTTGTGGGAGTTCTGGTTGCCTATGAACTGACAGAAGAAGAACTGGCCGAATACGATGGCCGGGAAGGCCGGGATGCCTTTGTGGCGGTGGATGGAATAATATATGATGTAACAGAAAGAGTTGAAGATGGAACCCACGGCGGCCATGAAGCCGGTCAGGACTTGAGTGAAGTAATAGGAGCAGCAGGGCATTCGAGAACCGTGCTGTCTAATTATTATCCTGTGGTAGGTGTTCTGGTGGAGTGAAAGGGGAGCCGATTATTAAGAGGTCATAAATTCTAAGAGAGCTGCAATTAAGGGGGCAGTAAATAAGAGAGCAATAAATAATTTACCCTGATGGTCCCTTTGCTCTTTGAACTACAGCAAAACAAGAAAATTTAACAGTGAATTTTCGAAATAAACCCCATCATCCAGAAAATTATAAACAAAACATTAAATTTAATCGACAAATATTAAAGATAGGGAGTAAGGATTATAAAAGCCGCAGGCCGACAGGTGTTTCCGGGATTTCACCGGAAATACTGAGGACCTGCGGTTTTTAACGTTTTAAATTAAGTCAGGTAAATCCCCACGCTCCTTAGGGAGCAGAACAAGAAATGAAAATATTAAGGTGTATTTTAAAGGTAAATTCCACGTCCCTGTGAGGGCACAGCAATAGATAAAAAATAGATTAAATCAATCAGCAAATCAGAAAAATCCGGCCTTAAGCAAATATTTTTTCAGGTTATATCGCTATCTTTCCTGAAAAAATTCAATAATCTCCTGAAGATGTTCAGCCACCTTGACCTTGGGGAAAACCTTGATTATTTCTCCCTCTTCAATAATGAAGGTGCTTCTTTTAACAATGCCCACCATATTTAAAACATCAAATTTCCGGCACAGCTCTCCTTCAGTGTCAGCCAGCAGAGGATAATTTAGATCATATTTTTCTGCAAATTTTTTGTGGGATTTCAGACTGTCCTTGCTGACACCTGCTACCCGGGCTCCAAACCCTTCCAGGGTTTCGAGGTTGTCTCTAAAGGAGACAGCCTCACTGGTTCAGCCAGGGGTGTTGTCTTTAATATAGAAAAAGAGAATCAGAGTGTGATCAACAAAATCTTCCAGACTGTAGGTTTTACCATCCTGAGCAGGTAAAGAAAAATCCGGGGCCCTATCTCCAGCCTGCAGCATAATTATCAACTCCTTTTTCAGTTTATTAATTATAAATTGCAATCTGTATGCCTATAATTCCAGTTAAATTTATCAATTCCTGCAAGAACAGGGAACAATCATTTTCAGTTTCTGCCGGTGACCTGACTCAGACAGGATCAACCTGAACAGCCCCGGGGATTCAGGGTTTATTCAGAACGGTTGGCGGTAAACCAGCTTACAGCAAAATCAACCAGCTGCTGTTGGTGCATGAGCCGGGCTACAGCATGCCCAACCGGAGAAATATTGATATCGCAGGCTTTTTCAAAGGCGTGGCCGACTTCAGGAAAGTCTCCGGAATCAAGATTAATTTCCCGGTACTCAGCCCAGAGTCTCCGGCCCTTCTGCCAGACCGCCGAGCCATTCTTCTCTTCCCTGCGGGGATAGTCAGCCAGATACTCTGCCAGGTGAAGGGAGGTGTTTCGATCATGTCCCACCCCCAGCAGCAGAACCTGACCCTCCAGTTCGTAAATTGCCCCCAGAGGAGAATCTTCATTTAGAGAATAATCCAGCTGATGATCGGCGGTAATTTCAGCGGCCCGGGCACCCCGGGCGGCAAAGGACACACAGGGGTGGGCACTTCTTCTGACCCCGGGAAATTTTCTGAAGGCTTCGGGAATTACTCCCACTCCACTGACCGGGGTAATCTCCGGATTATAGACAGGCATCTCCTGCCTGATTGTTTCCCACCAGGATTCCGGCACCGGAGGATTGCTCCAGTCCGCTGGGTCGGAATTATACTCGCTGAAGGCCGGCATTACCAGCGTGCCTTCTTCGGTTATTACCTCCAACAACGCCTGAATAACGGCCACCGGCCCCCCGCAAACCCAGCCCAGGGAGCTGAGTGAGGAATGGACAAGCAAAGTGGTCCCGGCTTCTATTCCCAGCTGCCTGAAATCAGCAGCCAGGCCTGTCCGGGTCACGGGCCGGGAGCTGTTTTTTATCGCCTGTTCTTCGGTCATTATAGATGATACCTCCTAATTTTCTCATATCATTCCCAGCAGCAAAAGGTGCAGAGGGTAGAATAAATAAAAGAGATATTTTATCCCGAGACCCTGGCTGCCGTTATAATATTTGATGAAGATAAAGGACAGCAGGGCAAAGGGCTGGATGTAATAGTGAAGAGGGTTAAGGTCGCCGGGGAGCTGAATTAAGAGTCCACCCAGGAGATAAAAGGCTCCATAGAGACCAGCAAGATAGAGCAGCATTCTGTTAAACTCATCTCTGTAAAGGTGAACCAGGTATATCAGCAGCACACCAAACATGCCGTAATCAGTGGAGATTAATTCAGCAAATCCCGCCAGGATAATAACCGGGAGAAAGTCCTGGTAATGGTCAGCCAGGTAAATGGCCAGCAGACCGAGTGCCAGGGTAAAAAATATATTGAGACCGGAATCAAAGCCAAAGGCCAGCCAAAAAGGATACTGAGAGATAACAGAAAAAATAGATAATCTAAGAAGATAAATTTTGTAACTGGAGGTCTGGCGGTAGCCCTCGGTGATTAAAAAGGCAAAGAGGGGAAAAGCCAGGCGTCCGATAATACGATAACCCAGGATATCAGGGTAGATAACTGCCCCGACATGATCGACCAGCATAGTGGTCATGGCTATCAGTTTCAGCTGGAATGAAGTCATTTTATCTGCTCCGTTCATTCTGAAAGCCCATGATGAAAAAACTTCTCTGGCCCGGCAGGGTGGAAGTTTACTTAAAAAACTGTCAGCCCGGGAAAAATATCTTTTGCTCAACCTGCTAACATCATCCAGTATTTCTCGATCCTTTATCTGGCGATAAATCGCTGTCAGTCTGTCTTGAGATAAATTTCTGCTGGCAAGCAAATCCTTTAATTGACTGTCATTATCCTGATTTTCCAGGAGGCAGATTACGGGAAGAGAATATATTCCCTGTCTGATATCCTGGCCGACCGGTTTGCCCAGCTCTTTCTCCTGGCCAACAAAATCCAGCAGGTCGTCTTGAATCTGAAAAGCCATTCCCAGCTGAATTCCCAGCTGATATATAAGAAAAAGTTTCCTGCCCCTGATCCCGCTGGTGAAAGCACCCAGGTTAAGTAGCTATTCCAAAAAGCAGAGCAGTTTTCCTTAAAGCAGAGCAGTTTTCCTTCTTATTTGCCACAGATAATCCCGGAAGGAAATTGAAAGATTATAGCGATTGCTGAACTCTAATAACACACCTTCTAGAAATTGGATTGCTTGAATCGAAACTACTAATTTATCAGGTTTAAACCTTGATATATGATTCCACTGTATATAAATCCAGTATATTGTTCTCTAGATTAAACTCACAAACATGGCTGCGATCCTGTTAAAATGTTTTTGTCAGAAAATTACTTTTCGCAGCGCAATCATATATTATGTTAAAATAGATTATATAAAGAGGAGAGATATTTTTCATAGAGTAAAATAGCCCAGCAGCCAGATCATGTTAAAAACCAGCATTAATACTGCTGTTTTTTCGTCCAGATATGCCAGCATCTCAGTCTGTTGATTGATGCCCCTCCTGGCCTGTCGGGCCAGCTTTATCGCCAGTGGAAGGGTAAGTAAAGTCAGCAGACCCAACAGGGAAATCCGGGAGTTTAGAAAATAATACAACATCACGAAATAGGGCAGCGCCAGCATCATCAGATAAACATAATAGCTTTTATTTAGTCCCAAAAACCCTACCAAAGTGATTATTTCCCGATCAGCCTCAATATCACGCATATCATTTGCCCAGAGGATAGCGCTGATCAGCAGAGCAGGCGGCAGAGATAGCCCCAGTCCAGCTGGATAAAGGGATCCGTTCAAACCATAAACAACTGCCTGGGGTATCAAGAGCCCCAGGGTAATGAAGTTGGCTGGAAGACCCAAGCCCCTGTACTTTAAATTCAGCGGTGGGGCGGTGTAAAAATATCCGATTGACATACCCAGGGCAGCAAAAATAATCACCCCCCCAATACCGGTCAGCAGGGCATAGCCAATAATTGCCAGAGCAGCTAAAAACATTAAAATACGAGCTATTTGCAGACTAAATTCCGGGTTAATTCTTTTTTCTACCAGAACCTTACTTGGTTTCTGCTGCTCCAGGGTGTCAATCTCGAATTTGACATCATAATACTCATTTACTATTGTTATGGAAACATGAATGAGAAGAATACCGGTCAGCAAATAGAGAAAGCGGGGCAGGGAAAAATCACCCTGATGGTAGGCAAACAGGCCTCCCAGTGCTGCCGGTAGAATAATACAGGGCCAGGAAAACAGGCGAAGCAGTTCAAGCCAGTCCCTTATATTGCCTCTTTCAGACATTGCAGGCCCTCCACTTAAGTTTGATTTTGGGAGAATAATTTCTTAAAGCAGTGTTTATAACAGCATTATAGTGTAATTATTTGATCCGATAAACTTTACAGAGGTATCAAGATTGCAGGTTTATAATTAATGCCTGCCGGCTATCAACAGCGGTTGTTAATCAATTCAATTTAGGCTGGAATCGGGATTGAAATTAAGATTTTTGAAAAATAGCAGACTGTCGAGCTCGATTTTTCCATCCAGCAGTGCGGTTTCGGAAAGTCCCGGTTTGAGAAATACCCTGATGCCAGATATATCTCTTTCTTCCATTCCCTCGACATTCTGATTTTCCAGATTTTTGATCAGCTTAACGGTAGGCGGGGTGCTGGCCTGAGAAGGTCCGGCGGTCCTGGCCAGACAGCAGGATCGCAGGGTGCCGGTGTAAATCATAATAGCTTCTCCCTGGGAATTTATATATTCCCTGGCTTCCTGGCTGATTCGCAGATTCATATTATCCCTCTTTCCGGGTGGGTATTTTTTTGTTATAGCTGATCTGCTTATGCTGGTGATCTTAAATTGGCTGGACCGGTGTTAGAAAATAAATTTAATCTGAATTGATGTTTATTTTGAAGTTTAAATCTGGTTAGGCCTGATGTTAAAATATGGTGCTTTTTGATGATAAATATTAATAAATCATGAATCTTAATTATATTACTGGTGGTTCAATACTATTATATACCCTTTGCTGAATGATGGTCAATAAAAGTTTATGGTGATTATTTTGGAATAGATTTTCAGGCTTTTTAAAATAGATTAGATTTGCCTCTCCTTCTTATTATAATAACAGATATAATACGGATATGAAATATAAAAGAAAAGCTGAATATTTCTCGGATTTTTGAGACTGTTTGTCCAGGCTGTTTTTTGTTTATTGTCGAAATTGCTGTTTTATACTGTTTTAACCCGGTACCACCACAGACACTTACATCGGCAGCAGGTAGAGTATGATGGTGAAAAGAACCATGGTTAGCAGGGCGAAGGGGTAAACCGCGCCGTAGCCTGCAGCTGCGCTATCATCATCCAGAGCATCGATGGTGGCACCCAGGCCTGGAGTGGATGTCATGCCGCCGCAAATTCCTCCGCTTAACAGCACCCAGTTGAGCTTAAAGATTTTTCTGCCGGCAAGATAGCCGACCAGAATCGAGATGAAGGCAACAACCACGCTGCTGACCGCCAGAATGGGGCCTCTTCCCAGAAGGGCGGTTCCTACATCGTGACCATAACGCAGACCGATGACTGCCAGGAAGAAAGCCAGAGAGAATTCGCGAATCATGCCCAGGACACGGCTGTGCATGCGGAAGGTCAGGGGCCCCAGCCGGCCGAGGCTCCCCAGCAGCAGGGAAACGATCAGGACCGAGCCGGTGGAACCCAGCCCGACATATCCCAGGGGGCCCAGATTTAACTGCACTGCTCCCAGGGTATAGCCCAGCAGAGCTACCAGGCCGAAGGCCATGATATCGAAGTTTACCGGGTCAATTTCTTTGCCATTGCCGTTGTTGCGGCGGGCCTCTTCCATCTCCTGATGGAAGGATTTTTTCTCACCCCGGACATCGATTTTAAAAAGCACCGGCAGAAAATTAACTGCCAGAATCACAGCCATGACGCCGAAGGGATAGGCCACAGCATAACCCAAACCAACTCCTCCATCGCTGTAAGCAATATACTGCTGCTGCTGTTCCTGGCTTAAGCTTTCAGTTTCTTCCGGAGAAAGATCTTCGTTATTTATTTTAACCAGGATTTTCTCTCGTTCAGCCAGAGACAGAGCAGAAAAATTCTCCACCCGCCTTTCGGCATGATCGGTGGCGGCTTCAATAGCAGCACCCAGGCCGGGCGAGCTGGTCATGGCTCCAGTGTAGACGCCTCCCATTTCATAGCGATCGGCCTCAGCGATTACAAAGGTCATTCCGTAGGCCGTCAGCAGGCCGGTCAGAGTAATGATCAGACCCAGCAGGATAAATTTTGCACCGTATTTTTTTACCACAACCACTATATCTTCCGAGGCCAGCAGGCCGACAGCGGAAACAAAGAGAATCAGAAAGAGTGTGAAGAAACCCTGGGGGACTACCCTGCTGGCAAGCATCTCCTGAGCCTGCTGGTAGGCTAGATGACCTTCGGTCAGGCCGAGGGCATAATCATAAACAAAATAGCCGATTATCAGACCGGAAAATAACGTGCCTGAAGCGCCGAATTTAAATCTACCAAATTTTATTTTTCCCAGAACCAGACCGGTGAACACGGCCAGAAACATCAACATAAAGGGGCTGGTCCACCAGTCTGTAAATTGAAATTGCATTTTTTATCCTCCATTTGTTTTAAGTTTTTGGTTGTTTTAATATTGAGTGGGCTTAAAGTTAAAGGATTTTTAGGCTGCTGTTCTCTGCTTCTCAACAAGAAAGCCCCGGCCAATCATCTAAGAGACACCTGATTGACCGGGGCTCATCTGCCATATGACAACAAACTTGCTGATAGAAGGGCTGCTTCTACCGGGTTCATTATCTGCGGGCAGATAAAAGGCCTGGTTATTTAAGGGTTATTTGCAAATTATTTGGTTCTTGTTTGTTTTGGGGTTGAAATTCGAGAAATCCGGAAACTCCAGGGTTAACCGTCTGGAAGTTCACTGTCCAGAAGTTCACTATCTGGTAGTTAACTGCCTGGTAATTCGCTGTTTGGAAGTTCACTGTCTGGTGGTTAGCCGTCTGAAAGTTCATCGTCCGAAAGTTAATTGTCCGGTATCTTATTGAAGTACTGCTTTTGAGCCGAACGCAAGGAAGCAATCAGGGCTCCCCGGGCATGGCCAAAATAATGGTTTTCAAACTCGGCTACTACCGGCGCCAGATCATGGATATTTCTTCCCAGCAGAATCTCAGCCGCAAACTCCCGGGCGGTGCGGGTAATCAGCGAACAGTCAACATCAATGATATTACCGCTTTCCTTTTCAATAATCAAGCCGATGGCTACTTCCTTGTAGAGTTCATGCCCGGTGATATTCTGGGGAAATTTTGCATAACCTGAAACAAATATGCTGTCCACGCCTGCCTCCTCCGGTTCCCGGTTAGTGTTCAGTTAGTTTTCAATATAATAGAGGTCCTGTAAAAGAAACTGTATAATGAAGGACCATTATAAGAGTCTAAACAATAAAGGCCGGTATAAGAGTCTATAAAAAAAGCCTGTAAAATAAACTGTATAATTAAGGGCATGTAAAAGAGTCTGTAAATATTTGAATTCTGCTGAGTTTGTTCCAGTCTGATTAATGCTTTCTGTTAGTAGTTTCTTGATTATAAATTAGTACTGTTTAGATTATAAAAGCAGGAGGGCAGGATGTCAAGTAAAATGGTTACCGAATATAAAAAATTCGATTCTGTAATTTTTTGAATTACTTCAGCAAAGCGTCAGGGAAGAAATCAAACCAGAAACAGCAGCAGCCGGCCGGCAAGAATGGCAATCAGCAGGCTCAATAATGTACCAAAAAGATAATAGCTGGCAAACTTTTCGTCCAGTTTTTGAAAACGGGCTACAGACTTGGCCGTGAAGATAAAAGCAATGGCCGAAATTTCTCCCAGCAGAACCAGGACAATAACCAGAATTCTTTCAACTATTCCGATATATCTGCTGGTTTTCCGGATGTTGATTGGGCTTAATGTTCTGCCGGTCCCCTCCGATGGGATTTCCCCGCCGACCTCTTCAGCAGTGGTTTTTCCTTCATTAACCATATCCGCTGCTTTTTTGTCTTTTTCAGCTGCTGTACCTTTATCTTCATCTCCTCTGTCTGCAACAGCTATACCAGGCGCTATTTTTTCTAAAGCTGCGGCGATAACAACATCTCCCAGAAAAACTGCTGCTAGAAATATCAGGAGATAGAACAAAATTTGCTCACCCGACCAGGGGCTGTGAGCCGTAAAAAACTCAGCAGTCAGAGCAAAAAATTCCCGGGCCGGTGCGGGATGATAGATCAGAAACCAGAAGATAATTATGCTGGCAACATGGAAGAGCTGATCCAGAAGTAACAGGGACAGCTTTTCCAGCCGGGGCTGAAGGCTATTTTTGGCAAAGTCAATCAGGAGGTGACTCAGGGTAATAGCAAGGCTATAAATGATCGCAGGAAAAAGTCCGAAATAGACCAGGAAAATGAAGTTGAGGCAGCCAGCTGTCAGGCTGTGTTTAATAAAGGCCGGCGGGGAAAGAGCGGCTTTTTCAGCCGTCATATTTCCGGTCTGAAAAATAAAATCGGCTAGAAGATGGGCTAAAACAGCGAAATACAGGGTAATAGCCATAATTATTTCTCTCCTTCAGGTTTACTTTCAGGTTTTCCTTCAGGTTTTTTAGTTATCCGCTCTTCTTTTATAGTTATCCGCTCTTCTTTGAGGGTCGAAAGTTTTCCGTCGGTTATTAATTTTAGAATCTGCTTCATGTTTTCTTCTGAACGGCTAAATTCCTTCCAGTTGGCTGCCCGGCATCTTTTTTCGACATTCTGAAAAGCTATATCTAAAGTTTTCGCTGCTTCTTTATAGGTTCCGGCCTTCTCATAAGTCCAAGTAGCCTCCCATTGTGGTCCGGTCCAGCCAGACTGAATGAGATCCATCAGGAGCCAGAGTGAGTTCAGAATCAGGTCAATTTCCTGATGGCCGGACTTAAGATATATACGCTGAAGCGCTCCCTCTTTTAAGTAATCCAGAGCTTCCCGGGCCCGAAAAAAGGCCTCACCATTTAGCTCCCAGGGATTGCTGGTTGTCCTTTCTCTGTTGATACTGCCGGCGCCGATGCCAACCCTGGTTTTCAGAGGATAGAGATAAAATCTCAGGCTGCGGACTGTTTTAGGCAGCTGCTCCGGGAGAAAACCAGACAATACTCCCTGAATTTCATCGCCTTTAAGCAGGGTAAAGGGGTAGGCAGTATCAAGTTCCTGGTACAATTCTGTCAGGTCATTTCTTATTTTACCAGCAGAATTCTGATGTTCCCGGGAACGAACTATATCCGCGGTTATTACAGTATACTGATTCATACTGATCACTCCCCTGAAAGCTGACTAGATTTGCAGCATTCTTTCTCGCTTTCTCAAAGCTGAACAATTGCCAGGTGCTCTGCTTTTATCAGGCTGTCGGCCGGATATTTCTTTTTTTGGACGTTTTTATCAGATTCATCAGAAGAAATCAAGGATTATCAAGCGATATTAAGAGTCATCAAGAGATCATAAAAAGACACCAAGATTCATTTGGGCATTTTTCACCTTAATAAAGGTGAATCATAATAGTTCACCTTTCTAGAGGTGAATTATATAATCCAAGGGCTGGAATTTTAATTTTTTACCCATTTTATGGTGAATCTTTTTTTCACCGTATATATGACGAATCTTATATTTCACCGCATATATGGTGAAATATTATTTTTCACCCTTTTGTAGGTGAATCTTTTCGATTTTATCATATCATGAATTTCAGCTGCTGGCAAGTAGGGCCGCTTAGAGCAGACTACTCTGGCCGGGGATAGACAATTTCCCTGGTGATGTTTCGAGGATCTCTTTCCGGTTCTGCAGCCAACCAGCCTGCCCGGCAGCCATCGACTCCGAGATATGTCAGAGCATCCGTCATGAAATCACTCCCGAAGGTTTTAGTGTTATTTCTCTGGTTCTGCTTTTTATCTCAGTCTGCAACATTGAAGTTCTTTCATTTCAGGTTTTGTTAATGATCGGGTCTTTTTATCCCTGTTGACATCAAAGCAGCTATTTTATCTTCAGTTTTTCTAATGTAGAGTTCCTTCCCGATGAACCGTATCATAAGCAAAGAGAGCATAACCAATCTCTGGGGTGGTAAACCGGGTTTGTTCTGCCATCTTTCTGATAATTTTAATCATCGTTAAATAATCTTCGGGGTTAAATTTCTCCTTTTCCTGCTGAAAATAACCCAGCCTCCACAGAGTTGCCCAGACCCGGGTGTCTATCACAGCATGCCTGCTGTCATCTAGAGCGGTCAATATGGCTGAAGCTGTTGGAGTGCCGATGCCTTTCAGGCTGATAAAGAGAGCCAGCTGGCAGAACTCGTCTTCCAGCCGGTAGGCTGCTTCGGTAACTTTCTCCACCCGATCTTCAGGATTTCTTTTAACATGATAGGAACTTAGGGTGGAATTGAGGTGAGCCAGATCGTATAATTCTTCCCTGGTGAGATAACCCTTATCATGGTATTTTTTACCCAGCTTCTGCAGGGCTGCCGGGTAAAGTCCAGAAGTATTGTCATACTCATGGAGATATTTTTCAAAATCGATGGTTTTAATAGTTATACCTCCTGAGGAAATTTGGACCTGAGCTGTTTTCATGGGCTGTCTCCTCTGGTAAAAATTTTATCGATATGGTGAGTTTTAGTTGGGTAAAATTATTGGGGTATATGTCGAATTTTGTGGTGGAACCCGGTACCAACCATTACAACCCCAGATGTTTCCGCATCAGCTTAGGCGGCAGTGAGCCGGCCTGGAGGATTTCATCGTGCATTTCCCGGGTGGATTTGCCGGGGAACTTTTTCTGATAGCTGTCGATGATTTTTAAAATTTCCCGCTTGCCCATCAGGTAGGACTGGGGCTGGGTCGGTGAGCCTGTATATCT